>CASEMM010000020.1 GCA_949289095.1 uncultured Eubacteriales bacterium
TCGTTTGAAACGTACAGCACTTCTCCGGCTTCCGGTTACTACGCTGTTCACGTGGATAACATCCGCTTTACTCCGACGGTCGGCGGAACGTACATGATAGTGCTCCGCGCATACAACGTTGCCGGCGACAGCGTCGTCAAAGTGCTGTTTGCGGAAATAACCGGTTCTTCCGGTTCGGGCGGCGGTGCGGTCGCCTCTGCGTCGAGCAGCCTTCCGAGCGAACTCGAAGTCGGCACGAAATATAAACTCAACGATTCCTATGCCGTCGATCCCGCCGATTACGAAGGCTATGACGGTTCGGGCAGAAATACGTTCGGTATCGTACGCAGCATAACGGGCGGCAAGATCTCTCTCGTAGGCAACGAAGTGACGGCGTATTCCGTATGCTCGTACAGCTTCACCGACTATACGTTCCTGTACGAAACCGCCGATGCCTCTTCGACGAACGGCATTGCGAACAGCGTTATAAAGTACAGCTACGACAATAACGGAACGCCCGTTGACGGTGTGTTCAACGGCGCGGGCAACGCAGATTACGCTTACACCGGTATTGCAACGTCGCATGTTCAGCAGGGCAGAACGGATTATATCAATGCTTCCGACAGCACGACGGCTGCGTTCGAGCTTCTCGGCGTAATGCCTTCCTATACCGAACTGTGGGATTCGTCATGGACTTCCGCCGGCGAAGATCTGCCTAACATAGTGGTGCTTCCCAATATCTCCGCATTCTCGTCCAACGGGGCGGCGGAAGAAATAGACGTCGAGATAACCGACGCCGACGGCAATGCTCCCGTGTACTATATGGCTTCGGATAAGAACAGCATGCCCGACCTGTACAAGCAGGCAGTTGCCGCGGCTACGGGAAAAGAGGGTACGGATCTCAGCGGATTTTACGGAAACATGGCTATGTTCGTTCCCACCGAGGACGGCGTATACACTATAGTTTACACGGCGACCCTTAACAATCAGACCGTAACGACTGAATACACGATAAATGCCGGCGACGTGCTTGCTCCGGACGTCAGCGTTGATGTCGGAGTGATAAACGGCAGTCTGCGGGCAGCCGCAAGCTCGGTATCCGCGACTACCGGATCGACGTTCGATTTCGCTGCCATAAGGGTCAACGGCGAGCCGACTACGGGATTCACGTTCAGAAAAGAACTCATAGATCCGAGCGGTTCTACGGTTGCGACGATAACCTCGCAGAACCTTGCCAACAACGGCACGTCCTATGAACTTTCTACTGCCGGTCAGTATACGGTGCAGTATACCGTTACCGATGCCGCGGGCAATGCCACGGTCATCAAGTATACGATAGTCGTTTCGAGCAGTACCGTTTCCAACCCGTCGTCGGGCGCGGTCACCACGTTGGCTGTCGTACTGATAATAGTGGGCGTAGTGCTTATCGCGGGCGTGGTTATCTATCTGATAAGATTCAGAAAGAGAAAGCCTTCGTCCAAGGGCAAGTCCGTAAAGTAACGGCGCGATAACGCATTATTTAATAGGCAACAGCGCTCTCCGATGTTCGGTTCCGAACATCGGAGAGCGTTTGCTTTTTCGGACGGGTTTGTTTTCCGGAGTGGCGATAGCCTTTCGGGGAGAACCCTTTTTGCAAAAAGGGTTCTCCCCGAACTCCTCTCCGAAAAACTCATGAGTGAGTTTTACATTTGTTTAATACTTTTTAAGCGGGAAGAAAGCGAGCTTATTTCATGCTTATTGTTTGTTATGGTTGCGCCGCGGTCTTGTTTGTCTGCGTTCGCATTCACAGCCGCGCTATGCGCGGCGCGAATACTCCTTGGGCATTGCGCGAACGCCAAAGGATTCATTGCGCTCGGCGCGTAGCGCGCTCGTTAAGGCTCCGCCTTAACTTCTGCGCGCGAAGAATTTTATAGCCTTATTCGGAGAAAGAAACAGGCGACGAAAGCTGCTTATTTCTTGCTTTTTACAAAGCGAATATGCAATTACACAGACAAAGCAACCTATTTCTCGTGAAGGCGGGTAACGGAGATAACAAATAGCAAAACCCCGTAAGAACATAAAACAAGCGGAGTTTGAGCTTCTATATATAAGAATTTTAAGTTTCTCGGGAAAAGGGGGTGTGTGGGAAAGACTCTTCTTTTCAAAGAAGGGTTTTTCTCCCGCAAAAACCACTCCGGAAAACACCCGAAAAAGATTGATATCCCGCGCGAGGTGTAGTATAATTATACTATGTACGATTTTCTGATAATCGGCGGCGGAGTTATCGGGTGCGCGCTTGCGCGGGAACTGTCGAGGTACAATGCGACAGTTGCCGTTGCGGAGAAAGAGAACGACGTCTGCGCTCTCGAAAGCCGCGTTCCCGCTGCGATCTGTGCGGCGCGTTCCATGGGATGCGGAGACCCCGTGGCGGCGCGATATGCAGCGCTCGGCGAGAAAATGTTCCGCGCATATGCCGTCGCATCGGATATTCCGTACATAAAGACCGGGTGTACGCTGCGCTTTACTCCGGAACGCGCGCGAGCCGTTGCCGCCGACTGCGGAAGATACGGCATACGTTTCGAAAGCCGCGGAGCGTGCGGGACGGACGGGGAAAATCCCGAAGAGATGTTTTTTCCCGACGCAGGCATGACTGACGGATGCGATGCGGTTTATGCGTTGAGAGAGAATGCCGCGGCGGGCGGGGCCGAATTTATATTCGGGTTTTCTGTGTCGCGCTGCGAACGTTCGGACGGCAGTCTGACGGCGGTGGCTTCGGACGGCAGACGTCTGACTGCGCGGCGCGTGATAAACTGTGCGGGCAGCGGAGGCGGACCGGTCGCACGCGCACTCGGCGATTTCATATATCTCCGTCACGCACCCGTCGATATGGAGGTCGTACGGTGCGATAAGCCGCTCGGAAGCCCGCTGTTCGTCGGGAGGGATATGCTCCTTCCTGCGGAGAACGGGTGCGTTGCGGGAACTGTCGGCGGTTGTATTCCGCGTTCCGTACCCGTAGCTGCGGGCTGCCGCGATGCCGCTGCGCGTATGGCTGCCGCGGCGGGGATCGATTGCTCCGAACCGCGCGCTTGCAGCGTGCTTCGCACGTTTTCGGACAGCATGATATTCAGACCCGGAAACGCGGAGGGCGTGACGCACGTTCTCGGCGCAGGCGTCGGCGGTCTTACGGCAGCGCCGGCAGTGGCTGCCGATTATGTACGTTCCGCGGGGCTTGTCCGCAAAAACGGAGCGATTCCGGCAGTGCGGCGGTTCCCGCGCATACGTGAGCTTTCCGCTCATGAAAGAAACGCGCTTGCACGCATGCGCGCCGATTATGCCGAACTCGTTTGCGCCGTACCGCCCGTGACTTTCGGCGAGGTGCGGGAAGCGGTTGCGCGCGGAGCGAAGGACGCGGCGGGAGCGGCGCGGCGGCTGCTGCGTGCGGGCGAGAGAGGCGGAGTGCGCTTTACGGAGGCAGTACGGCGCGCGGCAGCGGAGAGGCGCGTATGAAAACGGACGTGTTTGTCATAGGCGGAGGCGCGGCGGGACTTGCCGCGGCAGCCAAAGCGGCGGAGCGCGGAGCGCACGTCGTACTGGCGGAACCGTTCGGTCTCGGCGGCAGAATGCTGACGCACATAGAGTGCGGCGTCGGCGGAATGACGGGACCGGAACTTGCGGCAAGGCTTGTTTCCGGAATGCGCGCGTCGGGCAGGGTGCGCGTGCTGCGCACCGCAGTCGTCCGCGTTTCTCCCGACAAGACGGTTGAAACCGCGGGCGGCGACGGCAGTTTTGTCTGCACTGCCGGCGCTGTCGTGCTTGCGTGCGGCGGCAGGGACGTGCCTTTGTCCGGCACGGGTACGCCGTTTCCCGCGGGGATCGACGGAATATTCACGGCGTCCGAGGCGCTTACCGCGCATTGTCTGTTCGGAAAGAGAATCGGAAGGCGCGCCGTTGTCATCGGCGCCGGCGGCGAGGGGCTTACCGTCGCGCGTCGTCTTGCGCTCGAGGGTACGACGGTGGTAGGCGTGACGGAAACGGCATCTTCTCCGCGCGCGTCCGCGCTTTCGGTGCGCGATTGCATAGACGATCTCCGCATTCCGCTGTATCTGTCCGCACGCGTGCTTTCCGTAAAGGGCGGCGACAGGGTGGAAAGCGTGCGCGTGTCATCCGGCAGCGATGAGTTTATACTCAGGTGCGACGCCGTCGTGTGCGCCGCCGGCAGACTTCCCGACTGTTCGCTTTATCCGTTCGCGGAAGTGTGCGCCTCCGGGATTCCCGCCGTGGATTCGGCGTTCATGACCGGCAGCGCGGGATTCTTTATTGCGGGCGGCGCGCTGCATTCCTGCGGTTCTCCCGGCGGGACGTCGCTGTCTGACGGATCCGCCGCCGGCAGAGCGGCGGCAGCTTATGCTCTCGGCGGCGAGCGTATCCGCGCTTCATATTCCCTTACTGCCGGAAAGGGTATCGGATACGTTGTGCCTTCGCGGTTCGCTGTCGGTTCGGAGTTCCGCGCGGCGGTGCGCCCGTCTGCGGATATTCCGTCCGGGTACGTGATCATGCGTTCGCCGTCGGGGGAATTGCTTTTCCGTTCGAACAGGACCGCGCTCTGTTCCGGAAGGGAGACTCTCATATGCGTTCCGTCGGAAGCCGCATGCGGAGATCTGATCGTAAGTGCGGAGGCAATATGAAAGAAATCAGATGTACGGCGTGCGAGCGCGGCTGTCTGCTCCTCGCGGACAGCGATTTGTATGAAATAAGCGTTTCGGGAAACGGCTGCGAACGCGGCAGGGAATATGCTCTTGCCGAATGCATAAATCCGGTTCGCTGCGCGACGTTCAACGTCCGCGTAGCCGGAGGCAGCCGCCCCGTCGTTTCCTCGAAAACCGCGCGTCCGGTCGCCGTTGCCAAGATTCTGCCGCTTTCGCGGATGATATTGCGCCTCGAAGTGCAGGCCCCGATAGCGGCGGGACAGACGCTTTTCGCCTCATTGCTCGGCGAAAGAATTGTTGCGACCTCATCGGTCGAAAAGGAAGGATAATGAATACGTCAAACGAAAGACAGCGCATAGACGGCTGCGACGGCTTTTCCGTCAGCGCTGCGTTCATTGCGATGGAAGGCGCGGGGTATGTGCGTAAAAAATACGTCCCGACTTCGGATGTCAGCCATCTCGAAATATATCAATACATCTGTCCCGGAGGCGCGCGGATAACGCTGGTATACGATACCGTGGCAAAAATCCTCACGATAGACGCGCCGGCAGACGAAATGGAAAAACTTCGTCCCATGCTGCCGGAAGGCGCTCCGAAAAAGGCGAAGCAGACCGCGCCGCAGTCGCAGCGGAAACCCGTGCTCCGTCAGAGCAGACAGCCTGCCGTTCAGCCGGACAGACAGCCTGCGGTCAGACAAAGCCGTCCGCCAGCCGTCCGTGAAAGCGGCAGGTCTGCCGTTATCCGCGGCGGAAACGCAGCGGCGGTAAAAGACGCGGACGCGGCGGACAAGCCGAAGCCGCGTTCCGAGGGCAGAACGCCCGTCGTGAGAGAGCTTTCCGCTTCGCGCGCGCGGTCCGCGAAAAAGACGGCGGAAAAACGGCGTAAACCGGAACCGACGGCGGAAACACTCAAAGGAGTGTCCCGTAAACGCCTCGATTGGGTGCTTAAAGACATGAAGACGTCCGACGGAATAAAGGTTACGGCGCATATGGGCGGTGCGTCGTGGACGCTTTCCGACGGGGAAAAGCACACGCTCGAACTGCGCTGCGATGGCGGCGCGGTAACAATGACGGGAGTTCCGTGCGCGCTGACCGCTCTCGTCCGCGCACGGCTTACGAGCAAATGCGACATGCGTCTGCTGCGCAAGTATCTGTCCGTATCGCTGCGTTATCTTTCCGAAGCGAGCCGCGTGGATCTGTCAAACGGGCTGACCGATTTCGGAAACATAAACAGACTCTCCGATTATTCGGTGCTGCTCATCACTCCGTACCGCGCTCTCGAAAAGCTGATATACGACCTCGAACAGGCTGAGGGAATAAACGTGAAGATGATAGGGCAGGCTTACGAAAAGGACGAAGAGGGCAATTACCGTCTCAAAAAGGGATATCGTAAGCGTATCGGATCAGTGGTGTATGCGGAAGTCATGTCCGCGCTTTATACCGAATATTACAAAACGCGCAACTTCTACACGCATTCTGAGAATGCGGCGGATACCCGTTCGCGAGGAATATCCGATAAGGCCGAAGCAAGACGCATACTCGACAATCTGCTTTCGGTGATCGAATACAACTGTAAAAAACTGAGCGAAATAAACTTTTCCGTCGAACAGGACTGAAAAGGGAGGAACAGATGACAAAATATGTGGTAATTACGGGAGGCGTGGTCTCCGGCATAGGCAAAGGTATTACGGCGGCGTCGCTCGGCGCGCTGCTTAAAGCGAGAGGATATAAAGTCACGCTGCAGAAATTCGATCCGTATTTCAATGTGGATTCGTCCAATCTTTCGCCGTATCAGCACGGCGAGATATTCGTCACGGACGACGGTGCGGAAACGGATCTCGTCATAGGACACTACGAGCGCTTTATTGACGATACGCTCACGGGCAAAAGCGACATTACGAGCGGCAGAGTGTACAGCAACGTAATCGCAAGCGAGCGCGCCGGCAGGTACGACGGCAGTACCGTGCAGGTGGTTCCGCACATAACGGATGAAATACGCGATCAGCTTCTTCGGTTCGACGACGGCACTATTGTCATCGTGGATGTCGGAGGTACGGTGGGCGATATAGAGTGTACGCCTTTCCTCGAAGCGTTCAAGCAACTGCGTGTGCTTACGGGCGGCGACAACGTCGCGTACGTTCACGTCTCTTACGTTCCGTTCCTCGAAATGAGCGGAGAGCAGAAAACGAAACCCACGCAGCATTCCGTCAAGGAACTGCTCAATATGGGCATTCAGCCGGACGTTATCGTGTGCCGCTCCGATTATCCTCTCGAAGCCGGCAGCAAGAAGAAAATGGCGGCTTTCTGTAACGTCAGGCAGGACTGTATAATAGAAAACCTGACGACCGACAATATCCTCGAAATTCCTCTCGAACTCGAAAGCGAGGGATTTGCGTCCGCAGTGCTCCGCAAACTCAGGCTCGAAGACAGAGAAGCGGATCTCGATAAGTGGAAAAAGGCCGTATATGCCGCATACAAGCGCGAAAAACAGAGCAAGGTTCGCGTCGCCGTAGTGGGCAAATACGTCGAAATGCACGACGCATACGTGTCGCTGTACGAGGCTCTTAAATATGCCGGCTATGACTTGTGCGCTGACTGCGAAACCGTGGGCGTGAGTTCGGACAGGATAAACGAGAAGAACGCGGCGCAGAAATTGTCCGGATATGACGGAATCATCATTCCGGCAGGATTCGGAGAACGCGGTTTTGCGGGAAAAATAGCTGCGGCGCGTTATGCGCGTACGGCGGACGTGCCGTGCCTCATGATAGGACTCGGCGCTCATGCGGGTGCGGTGGAGTTCGCGCGAGACGTTCTCGGCATTGCGGATGCGGACAGCCGCGAATTTGACAAAAAAACGGCGCACCCCATCGTGTGCGCGGGAGCGGGAGCATTCAAAAAGGGCGGACACGTTACTAAAATCACGGACGGTTCGCTGCTCCGTGAGGCTTACGGTATGGACGAAGTGCGTATGCGTCATCGTCACCGCTACGAGCTGAATCCGGATTACGCCTCCGCGTTTGCGGGGGCGGGACTTGCGGTAACGGGCGTGTCCGACGACGGATTTATAGACGCTTACGAGCTGCCCGCAAACAGATTCTGGACAGGCGTGGCTTTCCAGCCCGAGTTCAACGCAAAAGTGGGTAATCCCGACAGACTGATAAGATTGTTTCTTTCTAAGTGTCTTAAATAAACGCGAGGCGCGTCCATGCAGGCGCGCCTCGCCGCTTCTTTGCGGATAAAACTGCGTACGGCGGCAAAACCGTTGACATCGGGGGCGCTTTGGTATTATAATATGAGCATGGCGGATGCGGAACGGAATCCGCTCTGCCGAAAATTCAATAACGCAAGCGTGGGCGCAATTATACTACATATTTGCCACGCATTCCGTATGTATACACCGTTAGGACAAAGACTCAAAGAATTAAGAACGGAACGCAATCTCACTCAGCGGCGCCTTGCAAGCGATCTCAGCATTCGCACGGTTACTTATCTGCGGTACGAAAAATCGCAGAGAGAACCTCCGATCTCGCTTCTTGTCACCATTGCTCGCTATTACGGTATCACCGTGGACGATTTGCTCGGACTGAAATAACGCGCAGTTTGTTACCGCGTTTTTGCGGCGGCGTGAAGTCGCCGCTTTTGTGCGTGCGGTAAATGCGTCGCGGCATGCCGCAAGGACTTTTACGCACGGCTGCGTAAAATGCCGGCGGATACGGAAAACATGGCGGCGCTGCGGACTTTGACAGCCGCTGCACGAAACGGCGGCTTCTTTTGAATAAAATCGAATTTTAAGCGGCGACGACGGTTGAAAAGTCCGCCGCGGGCAAAAGCAAACGGTATGAAAAAAGACGCGGCGTTCTCGCACCGCGTCCTGATTTCTTTTCCGATGGCGTTCCGTTACCCGAATGATACGTGAGAAACGTTGCAAAGGGCAGGGGACGCAAATGTTCTCGGGAACCGCGCCGGCAGCGTTATATTTCCACTCCGTCCACGGGGAAGGACTGCTTCCTGTCCGGTCCGACGCCGACGAGCATGATTTTGCATCCGATCTCCTTCTGTATGAACGCGAGATAATTTATCGCTGCGGCGGGCAGATCGGAGAGTTTTTCCGCTTTTGTGATATCCTCGGACCAGCCGGCAAAACTTTTGTATACGGGCGTGCATTTTTCAAGTTCATGAATATCCGCGGGGAAGTCGCGTACGGTTTTTCCGTCTATGTCATAGCCGACGCACGCCTTGATTTCTTTCAGTCCGGTCAGAGTGTCGAGCTTATTGAGCGCGATTCCCGTCAGCCCGTTGACGCGCACGGCGTACCGCAGAATCACGAGATCGAGCCATCCGCAGCGGCGCGCGCGTCCCGTCGTTACGCCGTATTCCGCGCCCGCTTCACGGATGAAGTCGCCTGTTTCATCGAACAGTTCGGTAGGGAACGGACCTTTGCCCACGCGGGTCGTATAGCATTTGGCTATGCCTATGCACCTGTTTATCAGCGTCGGTCCCACGCCTCCGCTTACGCAGAATCCGCCGGTTACAGGGTGAGAACTGGTCACGTACGGATATGTTCCCATATCGAGGTCGAGCAGCGTGCCCTGCGCGCCTTCGAACAACACGTTTTTGCCGGATTCGTTCGCCTCATACACTATGACCGCGGTGTCTGCGGCATACTGTTTCAGCCTGTCTGCGGCAGCCGTATACGAAGCAAGTATAGTATCGTAATCGAGCAGCGCGGCGCGTTCGGCGTATGCGCTTTCTCCGAACATGCCGACGATGTATTTCTTTTTGTTTTCCAGCGCGGCGCGCAGCTTGTCCGCAAACAGTTCGGGGTGTATGAGGTCATAGAAACGTATGCCGACGCGTTCCGCTTTGTCCATATAACAGGGACCGATGCCCTTTTTCGTCGTACCTATGTCGCCGGCGCCCTTTGCGAGTTCGGAGAGTTCGTCGATGACGAGGTGGTACGGCATTACGATGTGCGCGCGGTAATCGATGCGCAGCCCGTTCAGAGACGTACCGTTCGCGTTTACTTCGTCCATTTCCTTTATCAGGGAAAGGGGGTCCACGACGCAGCCGGGACCTATGCAGCATATCGTTCCGTCATAGAGTATTCCGCTCGGAACGAGATGAAGTTTATATGTTTTCCCTCCGCTGACGACGGTATGTCCGGCGTTGTTTCCGCCCGTTGCACGGACTACAACGTCTGCTTCGGCCGCCATGATGTCAATGATTTTCCCTTTGCCTTCGTCGCCCCATTGAGCGCCTGCGAGAGCGGTTATCATATTTTTTTTCTCCTTGCTCTCCCTTGCAAGGCTATCGCCGCGGCAATACCGGTTGCCGCTGCGGTTATAGCTGCCGCGGAGAGAATGTATTTGAGCCATGTCTGTACGCCTCCCGCGGTAATCGTAGCCGTAAGCGCGATGACGAGCGCGGCGAGCGTTGCGCAGACGAGAAGCGCTGTTTTGAGTCTGCCGCGCGTTTGCGGCATGAGTGCGAGTATGTTGAACAGCGAGTATACGGCGGACAGAATAACGTACGTCGGCGCCGTACCCGGTCCGTTTATCGTGACGGCAAGCATTGCGGCGGCGAACAGCGCATACAGTACGAGCACCGCAACGACGAGCGCGGACATGCCGGCGTCTTCGTGTCTGCCGACGGGATACAGTCCGACGCGCCCGAGCGGTCTGACGAGCAGACACAGCGCGACGATATTGACTGCGACCACTCCCACCTGCGGGAGTCTGTATATCAGGATATATTCGATAAAGCTCATGCTTCCGATATATCCGTAATACCAATACAATGCGAACGAGCCTATCCCGAGCGTACACAGCACGAGAGAGGCAAGCGCTCCGCCGATTGTCTTTACATAGTCGTGCCCCTTTATCGGCAGCCTGTATATCAAAGCTATCGGCAGGGGAAACAGAGTATTCGATACGACGGTGAGCGGATTGAGCGGCGTACCGAATATCAGATTGCCGAGCAGATCGCTCACGAGTCCCACCGTCATTCCGTATACCGGACCGAGCGACGCGCCCGCTATCAGCCACGGTAAATATATGAACGATACCGTGAACGACGGCGTGAGCATCAAAGTTTTTCCTATCAGCTTGCACACGATCGCTATTGCGGCGAATGTCGCTGCCGAAGCTATTTTCTTTGCTGCGGAACGTTTGCCGCGCGTTGCAGCGCGCTTCTCGGGTGTGGCTTCGTGTACTTCCGCTTCTACCTGAGAGGCAATTTCCTGCTGAGTAGTGTTTTTACTCATTGTCGGGCCTCCTTGGGGCTAAAATGAATTTTTTACCTAACAAGTATACACTTTTATCCGCCCGTTGGCAAGTGTTTTCGGCTTGCCTGTTTTTCTTTTTTGCGCCGCGGACGCAGCACGAATCCGCCGAATAATCCGAATATCCACATGAGCGCGAGAACGGAACATCCTCCCGCCGCCGCTCCGAAGAGTATGCCGGCTATGTCAGGCAGCGCTGAACACAGGCGCAGAGTGAGTTCGGCGAGCAGCGAGCAGGGCACGGACAGCATGCACGCGCCGAGCAGCGTACGGAGAAAGCCGAGGGATATGCCGGTGTGTCTGCGTATGCACAATACGTCGAGCGCCGTAGAGAGCGTGAGACCGACAAACATTGCGACGCATACTGCGCGTACCGAAAAATGTCCGTAAAAACAGAACATCGTTCCTATGGTGACGGCAGTGCCGATGACGTAGTTTATAAATCCCTGTTTTTCCATGCCGAGCGAATTCATCATGGACGACGTTATGTTTTCCAAAGCTATCGGCACGAGGAGAAAGGCGCCGAGTTTTATCGCTTCTCCCGCGACCGCATCGTCGTACAGAAACATACCGACGGTTTCTCCCGTGCCCCAGAATACGGGAATGCACGCCGCAGAAACGATGACGGAAAATTTGATCGCGGTTTCCGTTCTCTCCCGCACTTCGTTCATTTTTCCCACTGCGGCGGCTTTGCTGAGTTCCGGTATGAGCGCATAACTCAACGATCCGATTACGGTTATGGGAAGAAAGAGCAGAGGCATAGCCATTCCTATTCCCGCGCCGAACATGGCGAGAGACTGTTCGTGCGTATAACCGGAAACGGAGAAGAGAAACGGAACGACCACCGCCATGAGCACGCCGGTCAGCGAGGACGAAGCGCGCAGCGCGCTTATGGGTGCGGATTCCGTGATAAGCGGGATAAGCTGACCGCGCGGCGAGCGTACGCGTCCGCCGCTTGTAAAAAACACGATCGCGGTAATGACTGCGCTTATGCCCATTGCCGCTACGAGTGAGATCGCTGCGGCGGCCGTTTTTCCCGCTCCGGCGGCAAACAGCACGACGCATATTGCGATACGGAAAATCTGTTCGAGCAGTTCGGTCAGCGATACGGAAAAAAATTTTTCCCGTCCCCACAGATTTCCTCTGAACGCCGCGCCGATGCCTCCGAAAAACAGCGCGGGAAGCAGCAGAAGCAGCAGGAACGCGGCTTCGTGTCCGGATAGCAGCGAAGGAAGAACGGGGGACAGCGCGAAAACCGTCCCCGCAAGACAAAGCGACAGTAAGCAGTTTATCAAAAGTCCCGCTCCTACGACGGAACCGGCCTCGCGGTGCTTGCCTTCCGCCAGCAGAGCTGCGGTCTTTTTTCCCGTAATCAGCGGCAGGCCGCTTGTGGTCAGCGTGGACAGCACGAAGAAAAACGACAGCGCGATCTGATAGACGCCGAGCGACGCCGCGCCCATTTCCCGCGACAGATAAATTTTGAAAACGAAGCCGAGTGCGCGGTCGATGACCGAAAACGCCGTCAGCGTAAAAACCGCTTTGACCAACCTGTTCATAACATAACTTTATTATCGTCCGTTTCGTTATATTCCTCGGGCTTGTCTGCGGAATTGCGCGCCTCGCGGGTATTTAATTGCGGTAGACCGCTTGACGGCGTTTGTCACCCGGCGTCGGTATCGTGAGTTTGCGTCCGCGGCGCCGAACATGAAAACAACGCTCCCGGGCAGGGGCGCCGTTTCGGTAAATCGTACGGACAAAGCCGCTTTAATGATATCGTTTTCCGCCGCGCATTCATAGGATCATCGCGGTGAGAATTGTCGGTTATGATCCGATAGATTGCGTGAATCCGCGGCAGAGGCGCGGAATCACTGCTTTTGTTCCGCGGAGCCGCGGGCGGAATCCGCTTTGTACCGTTCGCGTTCGGCCTTGTTTTTGAACGTAATAAGCCCGTTCGGTACGACTTTGCAGCGCAGCGGGATATTTTCGTATATCTCGCCGTCGAGTTCTATGGGACATCCGCCGCCGTCGACGTCGATCTCTGTGACGCGGTAGTGCGTGATCTCCGGGAGTTTGTCGTGCTTGCCCTTGGTGAATTTGCCGAGTATGCCGAACGGACCGCGGTTGAGTTTCTCCGCGATCATCAGGTCGAGCGCGCCGTCGTCCGTCCGCGCGTCCGGAGCAATGTGCATGCCTCCGCCGAAGTCGGTGCCGTTGCATATTCCCACCATTATGCAGTCTTTGACGAGTTCGATATCGCCGTCTTCCGTCTTTGCGCGTATAACGACATGGTATGGTTTGAATTTCATCAGGCATCGGATGAGGGAAGTGTAATAGGTGAAAGCGTTGCGTTTGTCGGCGACGGCTTTAAGCACGTCGACGTCCATTCCCGTTCCGCCTATGTTCAGACATCGTCGCTCGCCGACGTCTATGTAGTCTATGCGTTTGGTCTCTCCGGCTATGATGTCTTCAAACGCTTCGAGGGGCTTTAACGGAAGTTTCGCAGCGCGGGCGAAATCGTTGCCTCTGCCGGACGGAATAAAGCCTATTCTGATTTTTTCGAAATCCGTAACGCCGTTCACGACTTCGTGGAACGTTCCGTCGCCGCCTATGGCAATGACGTTATCCGCGCCGCTGCGGCAGAGCATTTCGGTGAGTTTCATTGCGTGTCCGCGCGCGTTGGTTTCGTATACGGAGTAGTTTATGCCCTTGGAATTGCAATAACCTGTAAGAATGTTCAGATTGTTTTCGCCGCGGTTTTTTCCGCTGAGTTTGTTCACGACAAAATTATACATGGTTTGCGAGTACTCCCCTCCGGTGACGCGCATACATACGGCACAACAATGCGATTATATCATTTTTTTCGCCCGTTATCAACAGTTTACGACATATTTTGCCGTTGTATTTATTTTATGGCGCAAAATATTTGTAAATTTTCTTCTGCGGTGATATAATTGCGGTGGAATGGACATAAGAGTACCCGAATGGCTGGAAAAATTCGCTGCGGCAAACGAGTCGCCCATATATCTCGTGGGCGGCTGGGTGCGTAACGTCATAGGCGGTCTGCCGCCGTCGGATATAGATATAGCGGGGCAGCCTCTGCCCGACGGGCTGACGCTTCCGCGCGGATATTTTTTTGCGACGACATACAAGCGCATGGGAACTGCGCTCATAAAGAACAGATACCGGAGCGACATAGAGATGGAATACACTCCGTTCCGTACCGAAGAGTACGCTCCGGGCGGAGGGCATACACCCGTATCCGTCAGGTTCGGCGCCGATCTCGAATCGGACGCGGAACGCCGCGATTTTACAGTAAACAGCATATATTACGACATTAAGAGACATAAGCTGATCGATCCATTCGGCGGCGCGGCGGACATCGGCAGGCGCATCATGCGCGCATACGATCCGGAACGAGTGTTTTCGTCGGACGGGCTGCGGCTTATGCGGCTCGTACGCATAGCCGCGGAAACGGGTTTCGGCATAGAACGGCGCACATCCGAAGTTGCGATGAGCAAAGCGCATCTGCTTGCGGACGTGACCGTAACGCGAAAGCGCGACGAACTGCTCAAAATACTCAAAGCGGATACGCTTTACGGCGTTGAGGACGCGCATTACCGAGGTCTGCGTCTGCTGCGCGAACACGGTCTGCTCGGATACGTTATTCCCGAACTTGCAGAGCTCGGAACGCTTCCGCCTCCGAACGAGCATCACAGATACGACGCGCTCGAGCATACGTTCAGGACGGTAAGGGCAGCTCCTCCCGAAATACGTCTTGCCGCGCTCATGCACGACATAGGCAAAGCGGAAGCGGTCAGAAGAACCGGCAGAATGACCGGACACGAGATATACGGCGAAGAGATAACGCGGAGAGTGCTCGGCGAAATGCGTCTGCCGGTAAAGGCGGTGGATCGCACGGCGCGTCTCGTACGATGGCATATGTACGACAGAGACGCGAAGACGCGCAGCGGCAAGATGCTCGTGTTCGTGGCGAACAATACGGATATCATAGATGATCTGACGGCGCTTGTCAATGCCGACAGAGCGGGCAAGGGAACGGACGAGCCTTCTCCTCCCGTGCGTTTCGGCGAGTTTTACGGGAAACTCGTTGCGTCCGGCGCACCCGTTTCTCCCGCTAAACTGAAAATAAACGGCGCCGATCTGCTTGCGCTCGGATACGAAGGGACGGATATAAAGAAAAAACTCGGAGAGCTGTTCGATATGTGCGTTCTGTCGCCGGAGCTGAACAGACACAAAAAGCTGATGAAACTCGCGGCAAAAACGGGAGCCTCGGATTCTTAAAACGTAATAATAGAGCGAAAGCGGTGTCATATTAAACATATGAGACCGTTTTTGGCGTTTATCGCGGCTGCTGCAATCGCGTCGTCCGTGCTTCCCGCAGCCGGTGCGGAACAGCCGTCCGCGCTTGTTATTCTCTCTTACGGAGATAAAGCATATGAATATACGGATGAGTATCCGGAACCGCCTGATTTTACCGTATCCGAAGAATACGACGAGAGGGGACTGCGGAGATCTTCGGCGGAGCGCATGGAGAAGGTTGATGCGCTGATAAAGGCGGGTACCGACGTAAAGGATGCGCTGCTGTATTGTTTTCCTCTTCTCGGACGTACGGTGAACAGGGCGCTTGCGGAAGTGCGGCTTGACCCCGTGAACGCGGAAATGCGGTTTTCCCCCGATTCGTCCCCCATGTTCGAAATACTGCGCAGCCGTCCGGGGTATGAACTGAAAGAGAGCGGCGTATACGCGGACATATATTTTGCGCTTAAACGCGGAACTCGTGTCGTGAACCTGTCGCCCGAACCCGTGCTGCCCGAAGTGACTGCCCGCGAACTTGCGGCATACACGCGTCTGCGTTCCCGTTTTTCCACTTCGCTCGGTTCGTCGTCTTCGTCCCGCAGACACAATATCGTTCTGGCTCTTTCGCGCGTCAACGGCAGCGTGATCGAAGCGGGAGAGACGTTTTCGTTCAACGCCGTAGTGGGGCGGCGCACGGAGGCGAACGGCTTTGAAAAAGCGAAGATTATATCGGGCGGGGAATATACCGACGGCGTCGGCGGAGGCGTATGTCAGGCGTCCACGACGATATACAACGCCGCGCTTCTTGCGGGAATGAAAATCACCGCGGTCAGCAGACATTCGCTCGTCCCGTCATACGTCGATCCGTCTTTCGACGCGATGGTCAACGGCAGCGGCAGCGATCTTAAATTCGTCAACGACGGCGACGCGCCGGTTTTCGTCCGCGCGTACGTTTCGTCCGACAGGGCGACTGCGGAATTTTATTCGTCGGAACTGCCGTACAAAGTCACGCTGCGTTCGCGCACGATCAGAATCGGCGAACGCCCCGCGGACAGGGAATTTACGGATACTGACAGAAAGTATACGGCGGGCATGGAGTCCGGCGAAAAGGTGCGCGTCAGCGGCGGTGCGCCTGCGGTTTCAAGCGAAGGATATATGACAAAGACTTATCCGGACGGCAGGAAAGAGGAAAAGCGTATCCGCCGCGACGAATATGCCGCGGCTGCCGGCAGAGTTGCGGTCGCGCCGTGACGCTTTGCGGCAAAGTGACCCCGAACGATGAAAATCGCGGTC
This sequence comes from uncultured Eubacteriales bacterium, assembly GCA_949289095.1. Lineage (GTDB taxonomy): Bacteria > Bacillota > Clostridia > Christensenellales > Pumilibacteraceae > Protoclostridium. The sequence continues at coordinate 16,554 of CASEMM010000020.1, forward strand.
GGCAAAACGCAAAATCATTGACAACGGCGGCGGTTTATTATATACTTTAATTCAGTACGAGCTTCGTTTTTATTCGCGGTTCGGTTACGGAGGTGTGTATTGGCATCCGAAAACAGCGGCGTAACGCCGCCCGTCGATAACGGAAACAAGGAGATATCGGGAGGCGGAAACGGCGCGGTTCCCGTTAAAAAAGGCTTTTTCGCAACGTTTTCTTCGCGTTCTCTCACCGAAAAATTTCTGATAATATTTTTCTTCACGCTCAGCGCGATAGCGCTGCTCACGCTCGTGCTCGTATGTCTGTCGATCAACGACGTTTTTCCGACGGACATGAACGCCCACGACGACGGCGGCGGAGAGATGAACTGGTACGGTTATATCATTGCCGTCGCTATAATCCTCTGCATAGTGCCCGGCATATTCACGGCGCTCAAACAGGGGTATTATCAGGATCTCGTATTCGATTACATAATATTCGCCGTGCCCTGCGCGTTCGGCGGCGCCGTGCTCTACTACGGTTTCACCAATTATAATCCCGTTACGGGCAGTTTCGATTTCGGCGGTCTCGCCGTCATCGGCGGACTTTTCGGAGCGGCGATAGGCATAGTGCTCGCAATGCTGTTCTGGCAGAAGCTGTTTCATCATCCCCGCGTGACGATCCCGCAGCTGCTTGACATAGCCGCGCCGTTCGTGCTGCTCGGTCAGTGCGTGGGCAGATTTGCCTGCTATTTCGGGCACTGCTGTTACGGCGTGGAGGTGGATTTCGCATTTTTCCCGTTCTCGTATTCTTATAACGGCGGAACGACGTATCATCTCGGCAATCCGTTCATAGAGTCGATATGGTGCTTCGTCATGTTCGTGCCGCTGCTTACGCTTCGGCTTTCGCGCAAAAAGTGTTTCAACGGGTTTTTTATATCCGTATATTGCATATGGTACGGCATCGGACGCTGTATTCTCGAGACTTTCCGCGCCCCCGGGCAGAAACTTCTGCTTTCCGGCGGTCACGGCGAGGGTTTCGGAGTGTCGCAGCTGACGAGTATACTCATGATCGCGTTCGGCGTGGCGTGGATCGCTCAATACGTCATCCGCGCGCTGATCGCAAAAAAGAAGATAATGATTGCGATCGATAAAGACAAACTGAACGACGATTATTTCGAATATAACAGGACGATATACGCGCATCCGCACGTCGATTCGGAGGGAAGACCCGTTCCCGCCGCGGCCGACGTTTCGGAGAACGCTGCGGAAGGAGACGGAAAATGACGGACGGAGAGACTTACAGGGAAATATCTCGGACAAGAAAACTCGCATCCGACGTCGTCGCTGCGGCGATAATCGTCGCGGCGGGCGCGTTGCTGCTCGGCCTCGGCATAGGCACGGACGTGAATATGAGCAAACTGATAGTGCCCGTGGTTCTGACCGCGCTCGGAATGATACTGCTCGTGTCCGCACTGATACAGTTCAACACCGTCACGATGTATCTTTCCATGCTGTTTCTCGTTTCGGCGGCGGTTTCTTTCGTCGCGCATTATTCGCCGTCCGCCGGTTACGCGCAGCTGTGGCCGACATACATACTCGCTCCCGCCGTTTCGTCGCTTGCGACGATGTTCATGAGCGGTGATTTCAAGTTCCACATACGGCTCATAGTTCTGTTCGGCGTGCCCGCGGTTTTGCTGTCGCTGATGTCGTTCGGCGTAGTCGACATGCGCATAATAATACCCGCGCTCATCGTGTTCGCCGGACTCGCAGCGCTTTATGTCGCGCTTGCCGTGCGCGGCACGACGGAGGAATGAGAAGATGCGCAATCTTTCGATGATGACGGACCTTTATGAACTGACCATGATGAACGGTTACAGCGCTCTCGGCACCGGCGACAAGACTGCGGTGTTCGATTTGTTTTTCCGTCAGCAGGGTCAGATATCGTATGCCGTGGCAGCGGGGCTGCAACAGACGATAGAATACATAAATAACCTGCATTTCGACGAAGAGGATATAGAGTACCTTCGCCGTGAAGCCGGTTTGTGCGACAGGTTTCTCGAAGAGCTCAGGTCATTCCGCTTTACGGGGGACGTTTTTGCAGTTCCCGAGGGAACGGTGGTTTTTCCGGATGAACCTATACTCGTGGTGCGCGCGCCTCTGTCGCAGGCGCAGCTTATAGAACCCGCCGTCCTCAACATAATAAATCATCAGACGCTCATAGCGACAAAGGCGAGCCGCGTGAAGAAGAGCGCCGGACGTGCTGCAGTTTCCGAATTCGGACTGCGCCGGGCGCAGGGACCGGATGCCGGCATATACGGCGCGCGGGCGAGCATAATAGGCGGATGCAGCGGTACGAGCAACGTGCTCGCGGGGCAGATGTTCGACATTCCCGTCAAAGGCACGATGGCGCACAGCTGGATCATGAGTTTCGGCAGCGAACTGGAAGCGTTCCGCAGATTCGCGGAGATATATCCCGACAATACGTTGCTTCTCGTGGATACGTACGACACTCTTCGCAGCGGCGTCCCCAACGCAATAAAGGTGTTCGACGAGCTGAAAGCGAAAGGCAGGAAACCGGTCGGCATACGTCTCGACAGCGGCGATCTCGCGTATCTCTCCAAAAAAGCGCGCAGAATGCTTGATGAAGCCGGGCACACCGACGCGATAATATTCGCATCCTGCGATCTGGATGAATACGTGATATCTTCGCTCAACGAGCAGGGCGCGAAAATAGACGCGTACGGCGTAGGTACGCGGCTTATCACGAGCGAGAGCATGCCGTCTCTCGGCGGCGTATACAAACTCGCGGAACTGACTGAAAACGGCGTGCGCGTGCCGAAAATAAAGATAAGCGACACGCACGAAAAGATAACGAATCCCGGATTCAAAACGCTTTACCGCGTTTACGACGGGGACGGAAAGGCGTTTGCCGATCTTATTGCCCTTGCCGACGAGAGATTCGACGTAACCGCGCCGCTGACGCTGACGCATCCGACCATGCGCTGGAAGAGCACTACTTTGGAAAAGTACTCCATGCGCAGACTGCTCGTGCCCGTATTCGAGGGCGGGAAGCAGGTATACGAATCCCCGAAGCTCAAAGATATTGCCGCATACGCGGTTTCCGAGAAAGATTCGTTCTGGGACGAATATATGCGCAACGTCAATCCGGAAATATACAAAGTCGATCTTTCCGACGAACTGTACGCGCTCAAGAGCAGGCTCATAGCGGAGCATACCGGAGGCAGAGCATGAAGTTCCGCACCGTCAGAAACGGGTACGATCCGGAAGAAGTGGAGCAGTACTTCAAACGCGTGCGCGAAACGTATGACGAAACGCTGGTTTCGCAGCGCGACAGGATATTCGAGCTGAAAGACGCGCTCGTGAAAGCCGAAAACGCGCTTGCCGAGTATGACGGAAAGAAAGAGCGCATATCCGCGGCAATAGATTCTGCCCTGTCGAAGGCGGATGAGATAGAACGTCTGACGCGACGCAAGGTTGCGAAAGAACTTGCGGTGCTCCGCAAATTCCATCGCAGATGGGTCGGCTATTATGCGCGGATGCTGGAAAAATATCCCGTCGACGACGACCTCGAAAAGGCGGGAGAGATAGACGCCGAGATTTCCCGATTGCTCGGCGAGGCTGACGAAGTGCCCGCAGACGGTCTGCGTTCGGACGATTTCGATCCCGTCGGCATGATAGAAGAGCATCTTGCGGCGGACGGAGCCGAGGACGGCACTGATTTCGATTACGACGCGGCGGCGCATCCGAGCGAAAATCTCGGTCAGATCCTGCGCGATCTCGGACTGATGTTCGGCGACGACGAAAAATAAGCGAACGTCCGCTAATGGATTGACAAAACTGCGGTGTTATGATATGATTATGCGGATAAGTTAAGGGGTAGGCGGGAAAGACTGCGTGCCGCGGCGATGCGCGGCTCTTTCGGAGGCGAAAATGAAGAGTATCGACAAATTCAACGAGTGGAAACAGAAGGTAACCGACAGAAGCGTACTTCGTCAGCTTGAAAAAATGGAGGGCGATCCCGTTGCCGTCGAGAATGCGTTTTACAAGGATCTCGAATTCGGCACCGGCGGTATGCGGGGCATTCTTGGCGCGGGTACGAACTGTCTGAACATTTACAACATCCGTAAAGTCACGGAGGGCGTGTCGCGTTACATGGAAGCTACGGACAAGACGTCCGTCGCTATCAGCCATGACAGCCGTCACATGAGCAAGCGCTTTGCAAAGACGGCGGCGGAAGTGTTCGCTTCGCACGGCATAAGAGTGCATATAGTGCCCGAAGAATCGCCCACGCCTTTCCTTTCGTATTCGGTCAGACGGCTGGGCTGCGATATGGGCGTCATGGTGACGGCAAGTCACAATCCGAAACAGTACAACGGCTACAAACTGTTCGACGAAACGGGCTGTCAGGTGCTTGACGACGCCGCAAACTTCATTATAGAATATGTCGAAAAGGTGGACCCGTTCGAGGTTCACACCCGTTCGTTCGCGTATTACGAGAGAAAGGGACTTATTTCTTACATAGACAGATGGGTATATTCATCTTTTCTGTGCGACATCGAAACGCAGGCGCTCAACGACGCCAAGCCGCTCAGGATAGTATATACGCCGCTCAACGGCGCGGGATTCCGCCTTGTGCCGGAAGCTCTTCACGACAGGGGATTCAACGACGTGTCCGTCGTGGACGAACAGGCGTATCCCGACGGAGACTTCAGAACCTGTCCGTTCCCCAATCCGGAAAAACCGGAAGCGCTTGCTCTGGCTATAAAGAAGGCGGAGAAGGAAGGCGCGGATCTCGTGCTTGCGACGGATCCGGATTGCGACCGCGTCGGCATAGCTGTCAGACACAACGGGGAGTTCGTGCTTCTGACTGGCAATGAGGTAGGCGTGCTTCTTGCCGATTACATACTCGGCACCAGGTACGCGCGCTGGTCGCTGCCTTACGGCGCGACTGTCGTGCGCACGATAGTTACCACTTCGCTCGTGGACAAGATCGCCGCGCACTTCGGCGTTAAGGTCGTTCCCGTGCTGACGGGATTCAAATGGATAGGCAACGTCATCAACAAACTTGGAGCCAACGGCGGCAATCCCGACAGATTCGTACTCGGTTTCGAAGAAAGTTACGGCTATCTGATAGGCACTCACTGTCGCGACAAGGACGCCGTGGTTGCGTCGATAATGATTGCGGAAATGACGGCGTATTACAAGTCCGTGGGGCGTACGCTCATCGATCAGCTCAACGGCATATACGCGATGTACGGTAAATACGAACATAAAAACATATCCAGAAAATTCGAGGGGGCGGAGGGCAGCAAGAAAATGCGAGGCCTCATGGAAGGGCTTCGCGCCGATCCGATAACGTCCATAGGCGGCGGCAGAGTGGTCCGCACGGTGGATTTTCTCGATCAGACGGAATACGACGTGCCGAGAGCGGACGTCATGCTGTACGAAACGGACAACGGACTGACCGTCATTGTTCGTCCGTCGGGCACCGAACCGCTCATCAAGTTTTATATTACGGCAGCCAGAAGCGAAGAAGAGAATGCGGCGCTCTTCGCCGCCGCGATATCCGACATAGACAGAAGATTCGCATGAGCAGGGGAAAAGTCACCGTAAGGTGATTTTTTCTCAAAAACCGACGGGAGAAGTTATGAAAGACATCGGAGAGATTCTCGAATATATCGAAGACAACGGCGTGAAGTTCGTCAAACTGTCGTTTTGCGATATACTCGGCAGACACAAGAACGTATCCGTGAACGCTTCGCACTTCGGCGAGGCGGCGGACGGGTTTGCGATAGATCCGTTGCCGTTCGGCAGGGATTGCGGGGATCTTATTCTCGTGCCGCGTCCCGAAACTTTCACTCCGATGCCGTGGCGTCCTTCGGCGGGCGCCGTCGTGAGCGTCATGTGCAGGGTGCTGCGCGCCGACGGCAAGCCGTTTGCATGCGACTGCGGGAAGATACTCGAAGAAGCGGACGCGGACTTTACGCGAGCGACCGGATGCACGGTCCGTCTGATGACGGAGAGCGAGTTCTACATTTTCCGTCTCGACGAAAACGGCGATCCGACTCTCGTGCCCGTCGATTCCGCAGGCTATCTCGACGCCGCGCCTCTCGACAGGTGCGAAAATCTGCGCCGCGACATAGTGTTCAATCTCGAAACGATGGGCATGCAGCCGCTGTCCTCTCATCACGAAAAAGGCAGGGGACAGAACGCGGTTATTTTCCGCGCGTGCGAACCTTATATGAGTGCGGTTAATACGGTGCTGTTTCGCAGCGCGGTAAGAAACATAGCTTATTCGAACGGATTGTATGCGTCTTTCGCACCCTGTCCGACAGACGGCGGCATAGGCAGCAATTTCCGCGTCGTCGCGGGAATATCCAGGTCGGGCAGACCCGTAAGCAAAGAAGAAGCGGAGGCGTTCGCTCGCGGAATAACGTCGCACATGCACGAAACGGCGGCGTTCGCCAATCCGGTGGGTAATTCTTACGACAGGCTCGCGCTTCCGACTGCGCCGTGCGGCAACGGCATTGACGGCAGACGGAATGCCGTGAGAGTACAGGAGGACGGCAAAGTGGAGATAATGTATGCGGACACCGCATGCAATCCGTTCACGACGCTCGCCCTTATGCTCGCGGCGGGAGCGGAGGGAATGAAAAACGATAAACTTCCCGAGCCGCAGCCGATGCCCGCTTCGCTCGGAGCCGCTCTCGATATAGCGGAAAACTCCGCGTTCGTCAGACGCAGTCTTCCGAAGGAGTATCTGGAACAGTATTTCGCATATAAGCGCAGGCTCGCTGCGCGGACGGGCAGAGAGGACGTCATAGCCGCAGGCTACTGACGCATTTTCGGGGAGAGAGCGCGGCTTGAACGTACTGATACTTTCATCATCCGATAAAGTGTATTCCGCCGCTCTGCAGTTGCTCGGGATATGCGGCAATCACCGTGCGCTCCGGGCGGAGACCGTTCAGCAGGCGAAAGTGCTCATCGGTCAGCGTGAATTCGGTGCGGGCGTGGTTTATGCGGACGTCAGGGACGCGGGATACCGTGAAGTGTGTCTGCTCCTTGCCGAAAACTGTGTCGGAACCGTTTACGTGCCGCGCGCGGACGAAGAAACGCCGTATGAATTGTACGACAGGGGCGTAGTGGTTGCGGAGCGTCCGCTGACTAAGACGACGTTGTTTATCGCGTTGCGTTCCGCGCTGGGAATAGCTTACGGATATGAAAAGCTGCGTGAGGAAAATTCGCGGCTGAAAGAGCGCATGGAAGCGCTGCGGACGGTATCGCGCGCAAAGTGCATACTTGCATACCGCGGAATGACGGAAGAACAGGCTCACAGAGAAATCGAACGGCGCGCCATGAACGAGCGGCGCACGAAAACGGATATAGCAAAAGAGATCATCGAGGCAGACGACTTGCAATGAGAAAAGTAAACGAAGAATGCGGAGTATTCGGCATAATAGACGCGGAGCGGAAGCCCTGCGTTCACATCGCGGCGACCGCGCTGCTCGCCCTTCAGCACAGAGGACAGGAGGGCGCCGGCATAGCTTATTTCACCGATTCCGATTCGGGAGCGGGTATAGCCTGCCGCAAAAACGTCGGACTCGTGTCTGACGTTTTCGACAACGATTTTCTTGCCTCCGCACCCATGACGACGACCGCGTGCGGGCACGTCAGATATTCGACGACGGGCGGGAACACCGCAGAAAACACGCAGCCGATAGTGACTCATCATTCGCGGCTCACGTTTGCCGTATGCCATAACGGCAACATAACCAACGCGGACGCGCTTCGCAGTCATATGGTAAACGAGCGCGGCGCGGTGTTCTATACCACTAACGATACCGAAATAATAAGCAAGATAATCATTGACAGGATAATACAGACGGGCAGTCTGGAACAGTCTGTCATCGATCTTCTCGGCACGATAGAGGGCGCGTATTCGCTTATAATCATGACGAGGGATAAGCTCATCGTCGCGCGCGACCCGAACGGTTTCCGCCCGCTCTGCATAGGCAGACTGGGGACGTCCACCGTCGCGGCGAGCGAAACATGCGCTTTCGACAGCATAGGCGCGACTTATGTGCGCGACGTAAAGCCGGGCGAGATATGCTGCTTTACCCGGTCCGGCAGGAGCAAGAGCTATTTCGTCAAACCGGGCAAGAGGGCGCTCTGCGTGTTCGAGCTTATATATTTCGCCCGTCCTGACAGTTACATCGACGGCATGAGCGTATACAAAGCGCGTCTGGAAATGGGCAGAGAACTCGCGCGGCAGTGCCCGACGGAGGCAGATATCGTATGCGGGGTGCCCGAAAGCGGGTTCGATGCGGCATACGGTTACAGTATGGAATCGGGAGTGCCGTACGGTATGGCGTTCGTGCGCAACAGATACGTCGGGCGCAGTTTCATACTGCCCACGCAGAAGGGCAGAGCGCGCGCCGTCGGTCTTAAACTCAATCCGCTGCGCGCGTCGATAGAAGGCAAGCGCGTCATACTCGTGGACGACTCCATAGTGCGCGGGACGACGAGCGCGCGCATAATAAAATCGCTGCGTGACGCGGGCGCGAAAGAGATACACATGCGCATAAGCGCGCCGCCGTTCATTGCTCCGTGCTATTTCGGAACGGATATAGACAGCAAAGAGAATCTTATTGCGACCAGATACAGTGTGGAAGAGATACGCGAAAAGATAGGCGCGGACAGCCTTGTGTATCTCGACGTTGACCGTCTCGTGAATATCAGACAGGGAACGGATATAGAATACTGTTCCGGATGCTTTACGGACAAATACCCCATCGATGTATCGGGCGCGGGAAGAAAGGACAAGTTCGACTGAGAAAAACCGAATCGGAGAAAATAAACCTATCATGAAAAAAGCGTATTTGATTTTGGCGGACGGAGACGTCTATGAGGGAACGGGCATAGGAGCCGAGGGAGAGACCGTCGGCGAAGTGGTGTTTACCACCGGCATGGGCTCGTATATGGAAACGCTTACCGATCCTTCGTATTACGGACAGATCATCACACAGACTTTTCCGCTCATAGGCAATTACGGCGCGATTTCTGCGGACGCGGAATCGGACAGACCGTACTGCCACGGTTACATAGTCCGCGAACTTTGCCGCACGGGCAGCAATTTCCGTAAGGAAGGCGAGTTGGGAGACTGGCTGACGGAACAGGGAATAATCGGACTCGAAGGCATAGATACACGTCGTCTGACCCGTACTATAAGGGAATACGGTGTGATGAACGGCATGATCGCCCCCTCTCTCGATAATCTCGCGGACAAGCTGGACGCGATACGCTCGTTCAGAGTCAAGGACGCTCCGAAAAACACCACGGCGAAAAAAACTTACGTCATGGGCGAGGGCAGACGCATAGTGCTCATAGACTACGGCGCAAAACTCAATATTCCCCGCGAACTTGCCGCGCGGGGTTGCGAAGTGCACGTAGTGCCGTGCACGACGACGGCGGAGGAAATACTCGCGTTGCATCCGCAGGGAATTATGCTCAGTAACGGCGGAGGAGATCCGGCGGACGCTAAATTCGAGATAGCGCAGATCAGAAAACTCAACGAAGCGAAGATACCGACATTCGGCATATGCCTCGGTCACCAGCTTATGGCGCTGGCATCGGGAGCAAAGACGCATAAACTCAAATACGGTCATCGCGGCGCGAATCAGCCCGTCAAGGATCTCGTTACGGGCAGGGTGTATATAACGAGTCAGAATCACGGCTATGCCGTCAGGAACAGATCTCTTCCCGGGGATGTCGGCAGGGTGCGCATGATAAACGCCAACGACAAGACGTGCGAAGGAATAGATTACATCGGTCGTCCCTGCTTTACGGTGCAGTTCCATCCGGAAGCTCACGGCGGACCGCTGGACACGGAATTTCTTTTTGACAGATTCATCGCAATGACGGAGGAGAGACATGCCTAAGAACAAAAATATCAGAAAAGTGCTTGTGATCGGATCGGGTCCCATAACCATAGGTCAGGCGGCGGAGTTCGATTACGCGGGAACGCAGGCGTGCCATACCCTCAAAAACGAGAAAGTGGAGGTCGTGCTTGTCAACTCGAATCCCGCGACGATAATGACGGACAAGGCAATGGCGGATCAGATATATATCGAACCGCTCACGCTTCCCGTGCTCAAACGGATAATACTCGAAGAAAAACCGGACGGCATTCTGCCCAGTCTCGGCGGACAGACGGGACTGACTCTTTCCATGCAGCTCGACAAGAGCGGTTTCCTGAAAGAAAACAACGTGCGTCTGCTCGGAATGAATCCCGAAACGATAGACAAGGCGGAGGACAGACAGAAGTTCAAGGACACCATGGAGGAGATAGGTCAGCCCGTCATTCCCTCCAAAGTCGTCAACGACGTGCAGTCCGCCGTGGATTTTGCGGAGACGATAGGCTATCCCGTAATAGTGCGCCCCGCGTTCACGCTCGGCGGCGCCGGCGGCGGTATAGCGGACGACGAGGAGCAGCTGCGTGAGATAGCGGCGGGAGGACTTTACCTCTCTCCGATAACGCAGGTGCTTATTGAAAAGTGCATATCCGGATGGAAGGAGATAGAATTCGAGGTAATGCGAGATCACGCAGGCAACGTCATAGCCGTGTGTTCGATGGAGAACTTCGATCCCGTGGGCGTGCATACCGGCGACAGCATAGTCGTTGCTCCGTGCGTTACGCTTGCCGACCGCGAATTTCAGATGCTGCGCAGCGCGGCGCTCGACATAATAACCGCGCTCGGCATAGAGGGCGGCTGCAACTGTCAGTTCGCACTCAAACCGGACAGCATGGAATATGCCGTCATAGAGGTCAACCCCCGCGTTTCGCGTTCGTCCGCGCTTGCATCCAAGGCGACGGGTTATCCCATTGCCAAGGTGGCGACGCTCATCGCGCTCGGCTATAATCTCGATGAAATCCCCAATGCGGTGACGGGAAAGACCAAGGCGTCTTTCGAACCCACGCTCGATTATATAGTCGTCAAACTTCCGCGCTGGCCGTTCGATAAATTCGTATACGCCAAGCGCACGCTCGGCACGCAGATGAAGGCGACGGGCGAGGTGATGGCAATAGCTCCGACGTTCGAAAACGCGCTCATGAAAGCCGTGCGCGGAAGCGAAGGGCTCAGCCTCGACAACTCCAAATACAATCATTACAGCGACGAGAAGGTCGTAAATTCGCTAATGCCTGCGACGGACTACCGTCTGTTCATGATATACGAAGCGCTTAAACGCGGGCTCAGAACGGTGGACGAGATATGCGACGAGACCAAGATAGATAA
>CASEMM010000021.1 GCA_949289095.1 uncultured Eubacteriales bacterium
AAACGCCCAAGGACAGCAACGGCGATTACAGAGCGGGCAACTTCGACAGGCTGGATATAGTGTTCCCCGAGGTCATCGAAAATCCCTGCACCGCGATAGAGATAACCAATCAGCCAAAGACGGCTTACACCGAGGGCGAAACGTTCGACCCGACGGGTATCGTGTTTACCGCGACGTATGAGGACGGAAGCAGCGAAACGGGTCTGACGCACGAGGACATTACGTGGTCGCCGACGCGCCCGCTGACGACGGACGACAGGACCGTCACGATAACTCACGAGGGTTACGATAAGGAGATAAACATACAGGTATCCGAAAGAGTGCTTTCGGGCATAGAGATAACTGCCGGTCCGACGCGCACGGAGTATGCGAAGAACGAGAAGATAGATCTCTCCGGACTCGCGGTCACGGCGACGTATACGGACGAGTATTCGGAAGTCATAACCGACTACACCGTCACCGATGCGAACGAGAAGTCATACGTCGACGGCGTGACCGTGCTCGATACGGCGGGAGAACTTACGCTCACCGTCACGGCGGAGAGCGGCGGCGTTAAAAAGACGGATACGTTCACGATCAATGTGTTCGACGGAATAACCGTTCAGGCGGAAGCCAACGGCGAACACGGAGAAACGGACAGTTATACGGTGCTCGAACCCGCTTCGGACGGCATTAAAATCAAGACCAACGAATCGCACAGCAAGGGAAATGCGTGCGTGGAGAACGTCAAAGTCGGCGATAAACTGACGTTCAACGTGTACGCCGAGACCGCGGGCGATTACGAACTCGTCGTGACGACATGCTCGAATCTCCTTAAGAAAAACGACGACGATACGATAACTACTACGCTTGCCGTCAATTTCGGAGAAGTGTTCAAGGTGACCGCAGGCGGAGAGCAGCTCACTCTCACCGACGTCGTAATTCCCGAAAAGGAAATTCCCGAGGGCGGCAGCCAATGGTTCAACTGGCAGGAGATAAGTCTCGGTACGGTGACGCTTTCCGAAGGTTACAACGCCATCGTGTTCGAGTGCATCGCACAGCAGAAGGATCCCGCAGACGGCAGCATGCGCGCGCCCAATTTCGACGCGATAGACCTGCTTTACAAGGCCGGGGAATAAGGAGGTGACGCATGGCAAAGATTAAACTCAAAGCAGGACAGATAGTGGCGCTCGTCATAATGGCGATCATAGTTGCGGCGCTGATAGTGGGCGATGTGATAGCGTATTCATTCGCGCCCATAATCACGACGTTCTTCGGCAGCGCGGAGCAGATAAGCGGCGACGCCGCGGCGATAGAAGAGGCGGCAAAATCGGGCGACGAGCTCGTGCGCAAACTGGGCAACGAGGGCGTGGTTCTCATGAAAAACGAGACGGGAGAAGACGGAAAACCCACTCTTCCGCTTAAAAAGAACGGCGACGGCAGTCCGATAAAAGTGAACATATTCGGCTGGGGCGCGACCGACGCGGGCTTCCTGCTCGCGGGCAACGGATCGGGACGATCGTATGTCCATCCGGACATGAAGGTCACGCTGCTCGACGCGTTCTCGCAGAACGGATTCGAGTATAATCAGGAAATAATAGACATCTATGAGAAGTGGTGCACGACAGAAGACGCCGACTGGGGCGAAAACGCCAACTGGAACAACAGGTACAACACCAAACTCAAAGAGCCCGTGACGGACACGGCGTTCCCCGAGGCCGTCAGACAGCGCGCCAGGGAATATTCGAACACGGCGGTGATCGTGCTCTCCCGTTACAGCGGCGAGTATATCGGCAGGATATACGATCATCAGCCCAAGCACGATCTCAAAACGGATGAAA
>CASEMM010000022.1 GCA_949289095.1 uncultured Eubacteriales bacterium
TTCATACCCTAATTCTTTATCCAGCATATCTATTATAACAGATAATTTGAATTCAGGCGAGTACTTTGTGTTATATTTCTTTTCTTTTGACATAAAATATGCACCTCCAAAAGTCTGTCCAACTTTTGGGGTGCATTTCAGATTTTAAGTTTCTTGGGGACAGGGGGTGCAGGGGGAAAGACACTTCTTTTCAAAGAAGGGTCTTTCCTCCTGCAAAAACTTTTTCAAAAAAATCAATCAATCGGTCAGCTTTGCGGCGCGGGGCGGGTGAATTTTTTGCAGCGGAGGGCGCGCATGGAATTGGCAATTGCGACGAGGCAGACGCCGACGTCGCCCATGATCGCTATCCAGAGCGGGAACTCCGCGAGCACGGAGAACGCGGGCAAGAGCACGGACAGGATCATTATCGCAATTTTTATCGCAAGCGAGCCGACGATGTTTTCCGTTGCTATGCGGATGACTTTTTTTGCGTGTCGGCGTCCCGCAACGACGCTCGTCAGATCGTCGTGCATGATAACGACGTCGGCTGCTTCTATTGCGGCGTCGCTGCCCACGCCGCCCATGGCGCAGCCTACGTCCGCCGTCGCAAGCACCGGCGCGTCGTTTATTCCGTCGCCGCAGAATATGACTTTGCCGTGTTTTTTAAGCTCCATGACGGTTTCCGCCTTATCCTGCGGAAGCATGCCCGCATGTACCTCGTCCAGACCGGTTTCTTTCGCAACAGCCTGTGCGACGGCGGGTCTGTCGCCAGTCAGCATGACCGTCCGTATTCCGTCGCGGCGGCATTCGCGCACCGCGTCGATGCTGTCCGGTTTGATCTCGTCGGCAACGGTCGCATGTCCTTTGTAAACACCGTCGACGGCGACGTGTATGACGGTATACGGCGTGTCGATTTCCTCGCAGCCGATACCGGACTCCGCCATGAACGCATGCGTGCCCGCTACGAGCGTCTTTCCGCAGACGACAGCGCGTATTCCTTTTCCGGAAACGTCCTCTGCGGACGTGCATTCGCAGCCATCTTTGTCCGCGGAAGCGAATGCGAGCGCTATAGGATGATTGAACTTGCTTTCCGCCGCCGCAAGCATTGCGAGCGTGCGTGAGTCGAGAGAACATTCGCGCACGGCAAACTTGCCTTTCGTTATGGTCCCCGTTTTGTCGAACGCCATTATATTTGTCTTTGCCAGCGGCGAGAAACAGTCCGACCCTTTGACGAGCACGCCTATCCTGCTCGCTCCGCCTATGCCCGAAAAGAAGGTGAGGGGAACGCTTATGACGAGCGCGCACGGGCAGGATACGACGAGCAGCGACAGCGCGGTGTATATCCACTGCGACCACGTTTCTTCCGCAGGCAGCCCCGCTCCGAGAGTGAGAGCGAGAGAGGGGATAACGGCGACGAGCAGCGCGAGCGCGCATACTATGGGCGTGTAAACCTTTGCGAACGCGGATATGAACGTCTCCTGCTTTGCTTTTTTGTCCGCGGCTTCCTCAACGAGTCTGAGCATTTTGCTTGCGGTGGATTCGCCGAATTTCTTTGTCGTACGCACGGTGAGAAGTCCGTCGACCGCTATGCAGCCGCTTTTCACTTCGTCGCCGGCGCTGACGAACGTCGGCACGCTTTCTCCCGTTATCGCGGATGCGTCTATATAACTCGAACCGTTCGTTACCGTTCCGTCAATGGCGATGCGTTCTCCCGCGCGGACGACTGTTAACTCTCCGACTTCCACTTCTTCCGGATCGACTTCCGTTTCCGCTCCGCCGCGCAGTACCACTGCGCTGTCGGGACGCATGGAGAGCAGCTTGCGTATGTTTCTGCGCGAACGCCTGACCGCAAGCGCCTGAAAATATTCTCCCACCTGATAGAGCAGCATGACGAGCGCTCCGTCCATCATCGCTTCTCCTCCGCCCGGAGCGCACAGTTCGGTTTCGTAATCCGAGAATACGATATTTATGACGAACGCTCCTATCGACGCCGCCAGCATGAGAAAATTTTCGTCGAATACGATCCCGCGCCGTATATTCTTCGCCGCCTTGATCACGACCGACCACGCGGCGGCAGTCCACGCAAGAGCATATAACGTCAGATAAGCGGGAAAAATCCCGCTTATCTTGTCAATTAAAACGGCAGGAATAAAAAATGCGAGTCCGATGAATACGGATATGAGCCGTTTGTCCTTCATTTCAGCTCCTTAAGCGACGCATCCGGCTCGATGGACTTCATTATGTGTTTTATTTCCTTTTCGACGCCTCTGAAATCCCTGTCCGCCGTTACTTTCATCGTGCCGAGCGCGAACGTCAGTTTGCAGCTGACTCCGTCCAGTCTGTTGACGGCGTCCTCTATCCTCTGCGCGCAGTGCGCGCAATCGAGATTTTCCACTTCGTATTTCTTCGTTTCCGTCATGATCCGGATCCTCCGTGAATTTTAATCATTAAACGATTAAGCAATCATTTAATCTATTTACAGTATATGCTCTTTTTCCGCAATTGTCAAGAACTTTTGCGCTATATTCCGGGAATTTTTCTCCGCCGGCTCGAATATAATTTTCCGAAGAGTATACGGAGGTCGGCAGATGATGAAAAAAATCGCTATAACTGCGGCTGCGCTGATTTGTATGGCGTGCGCGTTTGCGTTCGCGGGCTGCGGGGAAGAAGAGAAAAAAGACGGAACGCGTTATACCATAAACGCGTCGCTGGATGCCGAAAATATGACGGTGTCGGCGGAAATGGACGTACACTACGTCAATGGCGGAGAATCGGAACTCGATGATCTCGTGTTCAGACTGTATCCGAACGCATACAGGGAAGGGGCTGAATATGCGCCTGTTCCGCAATCGGAGATCGAAGAGGCGTATCCGAACGGTATCAGTTACGGCGGCATATCCGTGGAAAGCGTGAGTTTGAACGGCGGAGAATGCTCGTGGGAGGTCGGAGGCGAAGACGAAGACGCGCTCATTGTGGGCACGGACGGAATAGCTCCCGGCGGAAGTGCGGACGTGAAAATGTCTTTTACGCTTAATCTTCCGGAAACGCGCAACAGGTTCGGTTATTATGACGGGGCGGTAAATCTCGGCAACTGGTATCCGATAGCGGCAATGCGGTCGGACGACGGCTGGCGCAGCGATCCGTATTTCTCATACGGAGATCCGTTCTTCTCCTCCGTTGCGGATTACAGCGTGACGTTTACCGTACCTGAGGGCTGGGAAGTCGCGGGAACGGGCAGTGTGACGGCGACGCTCGGCGACGGAGTAACCGCATATGCGTTTTCCGCCGACGGGGTGCGCGATTTCGCTCTTGTAGCGTCCGGCGAATTCGTCTGCACCGAGCGTGAAGCGGGCGGAGTCACTGTCAGGTATTACTCGGACGGCAGCGACGAGTCAGGGCTCGACACGGCGTGCAGTGCGGTGGAAACGTTTACGGAACTGTTCGGAGAGTATCCTTACGATACGCTTTCCGTGGCGGTGACGCCTTTTATAGAGGGCGGTATGGAATATCCGTCGCTCGTCATGATATCCGATGTGCTCGGCGGAGACATGAAGACCGAAGCCATAGTGCACGAAACGGCGCATCAGTGGTGGTATGCCGCGGTGGGAAGCGATCAGATAAACGAACCGTGGCTTGACGAGGGACTGACCGAGTATTCGACGACGCTGTATTACGAACGCAATCCGGAACTCGGCGTGACGTCGGAAGAACGCATAGCCGACGCCATGCAGTCGTACGTGCTGTTTTCGGATATCTATTCGGAAAACGAGGGTATGGGGCGTATGGACCGTCCTCTCGGCTCCTATTCGTCGCCCACCGATTACGCGTTCCACGCATACGTCAAGGGCGAGCTTATGTTCGACTCCCTGCGGCACATAATAGGCGACGACGCTTTCTTCGGCGCGCTGCGTTCGTACTATGCGGAGTATTCGGGGAAGATAGCGGATTCCGGCTGTCTTATCGCGGAGTTCGAGAAAAGCTCGGGACTGGGACTCGTCGGATTTTTCGGAAGCTGGCTGACCGGTTCCGCGAGCGTGACGTGACGTTATGAAATTCGTGGTTTGCGGCAAACGCGCGGTAATTGCGGCGGCTCTGTTCATTTTCGTCGCCGCGGGTATAATAGCGGGAGCATGCGCGTCCGCGGCGGCTTATGCCCCAGAACCCAACGGAATGACGATAGTCATAGACCCCGGGCACGGGGGCGCCGACGGCGGCGTGGTGGGAACGGATACGGGCAAAAAAGAAGCGGACGTCAATCTCGGCGTATCGCTCAGTCTGCGCAGCTGTCTGCGCGATGCGGGATATGAAGTGATTATGACGCGCGAAACGGATAAAGACCTCGCTTCCGGAGATAATTTCAAACAGTCGGACATGAATGCGCGGCGCGAAATAATAGAAAAAGCCGCTCCCGATCTTGTCGTCAGCGTACATCAGAATTCCTATCCTCTGCGCAGCGTGAGCGGAGCGCAGGTGTTCTACGCGGCGGGTTCGGAAGTTTCCGCGGGATATGCCGAACGCATGCAGAACGTGCTGAACGCTTCGCTCGGAGGAGACCGCGCGGCAAAGGGCGCGGACTATTATATCCTCGAATGCACGGAATATCCGAGCGTGCTCGTAGAGTGCGGCTTTATGTCAAACGCCCGCGAAGAGGCGCTGCTCGTCACCCCGGAATATCAGCGCAAGGTCGCTTATGCGATATATTCGGGTATCGTCGGCGTACTCGCGCCCGACCCCGCGTTCGTCGGTATCGACGGATGAGACCGACATTGCGGAAATAAGCCGCGCCGCCCGGAAAGGGCGGTGCGGCTTATGCTATATGCGCTTATTGTACTTCGCTTTTCTGCGCGGACGGCGGATCGGGTATTCGCGGGCGCGAGTTCATTCGTCGCTTTTTTTGTTTTCCCGATACATCTGTACGTAAGGCAGGGGATTGAACCCCAGTCTTTCGTACAGGCGCCGCGCGCCGTCGTTGTCCGGTTCGAGTTCGAGGCGGCAGCGTGCGGCGGGATAGCGGGCGAGCGTTTCTTTTATGAGCGCGCTGCCCGCGCCGAGACCGCGTGCTTCGGGGCGGACGTATACTTCGTCTATCCACACGACGCGGCCGCCGGCTTCCTGCGAATAAGTAAGGGCGAGAAGGGCATAGCCGACGGCTTTTCCGCCGCTTTCGGCAACGAGCGCCTTTGCGTACGGACTGCCGGATACCGTTTCGTCGAAAGCGCGTTCTATGTATCCGCGCGGTATCGGTGAAAGAACGGCGGGGGAGCTGTAAAATTCCTCCGCCATTGCGATGTAATCCTCCTTGTCGTGCTGAGCGAGATCTCTTATTACCATCATGATTATGCGTGCACGCGTCCTGCTATAAGTCTGCCCGCTTCTGCGCAGCCGACCCGTTTTCCTTCTCCGAGATCCGGCGTTCGCCAGCCCTCGGAGATGAATTCCGAAACGGCGCGTTCGACGGCGCGCGCTTCGTTGCCGAGTCCTATATTGTCAAGCAGCATTGCCGCGGCGAGTATGGTAGCGACGGGGTTTGCGACGTCTTTGCCCGCAATGTCGGGCGCGCTGCCGTGAATCGGTTCGAACAGTCCCGCTTTCTCCGTACCGAGCGAGGATGACGGAAGGAGTCCTATCGAACCGGTTATCTGGCTTGCTTCGTCGCTGAGTATGTCGCCGAACATGTTGGGGCAGAGGAGCACGTCGAACTGCGAGGGATCGCGCACCAGCTGCATTGCCGCATTGTCGACGTAAAGATGATTGAGTTCGACGTCCGGATAATCTTCGCGCACCTCTTCGACGACGCGCCGCCACAGCCTGGACGATACGAGCACATTGGCTTTGTCCACGCTCGTGACCTTTTTGCGCCTGCCGCGCGCGAGGTCGAAAGCGACTTTTGCTATGCGGCGCACTTCGTCCTCCGAGTAAATTTCGGTGTCGTACGCCGTTTTTCCGTCGTCTTTCGTGCCGCGCGGTCCGAAGTATATGCCGCCTATGAGCTCGCGCACCACCATTACGTTCACGCCGCGCGCGAGCACCTCTTCTTTCAGCGGACTTGCCGCGGAAAGTTCGGGATATATCACCGCAGGACGCAGATTCGCAAAAAGTCCGAGCGCCTTGCGTATGCCGAGAAGACCCTTTTCGGGGCGCAGATCGGCAGGCATGCCGTCCCATTTCGGACCGCCCACCGCGCCGAGGAGCACTCCGTCGGCAGCCTTGCACGCCGCGACGGTTTCGTCGGGAAGGGGTACGCCGAATTTATCTATGGCGCATCCCCCGAGCAGTTTGCGGTTGAAGGAAAACTCGTGTCCGAATACCTCTCCGACTTTTGCGAGAACTTCCGTCGCCGCGGAAGTTATTTCCGGTCCTATGCCGTCACCCGCGAGGACGACTATATTTTTCTTG
>CASEMM010000023.1 GCA_949289095.1 uncultured Eubacteriales bacterium
TCCTTTTCCTGCAATACCCGTTGAAGCACCGCGCTCTCCTCTTTTGACTCGACGGACAGCCTCAGTACGTATTGGACTATAAGGGCGAACAGCGTACAGGTCATCGCATAGAGCGACGTTCCGACCGTGGCGAATACGTCCCCGCGCGGCGCAAAACGGTTTATGACCATACATATCGCAACGGTGACGACGGACAACGCGACGAAACGCACGTCCGTGTTCCGGTAATAATGATTTTTCGCGGCAAGCCGCCCGAACGTAAAAAACGCCGCGGCATAAGTAAACGGGAATATCATCATTTCGGACACGAAACCGCGCGTAACGATCCTCGGATGAATGAATCCGAACATTCCCGTCAGTCCGAGCAGCGTTACGAGCTTATACGAGAAATGCTGCAACGCGTAACCCGCCGCGCATGCGGAAAGTATCGCGGTAAAACTTGCCGAAAAGCACACGCACATTCCGCCGAGCGTCATTCCCCAAAGCACTATGTAGCGGATGAGCATTATCAGAAAGCGCAGTTCGCTTATACTCGGCACCGGAATGAAATACGCCGCGACGAACACGACGGCGGCAGTCAGAATGCAGCGCAGCGCGAACAGCTTTCTTCGCGGATAGGCATAGAGAAATATCACCTCCGCCGCCGCGACTTCGAACACAAAATAAATATTTCCGAGATTACCCGGCATCGCTTACCCCCCCCCCGCCCATGAACGCGGTAAGCGCCGCCATGAACGCTTTCTTGCGCGGTCGGCTTATGGGCAGTTCGTCGCCCGCAATGAGAACTTTGTTGCGCGAAACTCCCGTTACGAACCGCAGATTGACGAGGTAACAACTGTTACAGCGTACGAAATTACCGCCCAGACGCTTTTCCGCGCTTTTGAGCGACGCATATTCCCTGTAATCGCCGTCGGGCGTGTGATAGACGAGATAATGCCCGTCCGTCTCTACGTATTGCAGCGTTCCCAGCCTTATGCTGACGAACTCCCCGTCCACGCGCAGCAGCAGATTGTCGTTTGCCGACGCGCTCAGCCGCGACAGCGCACGATCCATTTTGAGAGCAAAACCGTATTTATCTATCGGTTTGACGATGAAATCCAGCGCGTCCACCTCATAACCCTTAACGGCAAGCCGCGCCATGCGCGTCACGAACATCAGCAGTACCGTCTTATCGATGAGACGCAGTTTTTTCGCCGTTTCCAGTCCGTCCATTCCGGGCATTTCTATGTCGAGAAGAACTATGTCGTAAACCGGAGTATAAGTGCCGAGAAAACTGCTGCCGTCGTTAAACTCCGTCACCGAAAATTCCGCTTTGCACTTCTCCGTAACGTAATCAAGGCATTCTCTTATCCGCGCGCGCTCGGTCGGATCGTCGTCGACGACAGCAATGTGGATCATCCCCCTCACCTCCGTAAAACTCTTTTTTAATTATCCTACATTTTTAATCTTTTGTCACGCAATAAGCGTAATTTGTCGATTTTTTAGCATTTTCTGTATATTTAACTTATTTTACCATAAATTTCGGCTGCGAGTCAAAAATATAACGCAAGCTATGCGAAATATGTATCGGGACGACCGAAAGCGCAAAGAGAGCAAAAAACGCGGCAAATTTTTATCGCCTGCGGCGCGAAGAAAAAGAAGAGGAGCGGCGATGAACCGCTCCTCCTTTATTCGTCTTTTAAGGGCTTTCGCCCTCATC
>CASEMM010000024.1 GCA_949289095.1 uncultured Eubacteriales bacterium
TATACTGCTCATGGACGAGCCGACGAGCGCTCTCGACCCCATTTCCACGGGCAAGATAGAGGAGCTGTGCGACGAGCTGAAAAAATCCATAACCGTCGTCATCGTCACGCACAACATGCAGCAGGCGACGCGTATTTCGGACAAGACCGCATTCTTTTTGCTCGGAGAAGTTATCGAGTTCGACGATACGGAGAAGATATTCTCCAATCCTTCGCACCCGGAGACAGAAAGATACATTTCAGGGAGGTTCGGATGAGAACTCATTATCTGCAACAGCTCAGCGAGCTGGAAGACCTTATCGGAAAAATGGCGGGACTCATCGTCGGCGGGTTCGACGAAGTCGCGGCTTCGCTCACGAAGAAGAACGTCGCTGCGGTCAAGGACGCCGCGAACATGGAACAGCGCACGGACAAGAAGCTGGACGAGATAGAGCGGCTTTGCAGTCTGCTCCTGCTCACACAGCAGCCCGTCGCGTCGGATATGCGCTTTATAGTCAGCGTGATGAACGTCGTCGTGGACATGGAGCGCATAGGCGATCAGATCCGCGATATAGCCGAGACCGCCGCCAAGTGCAAGAAACTGCCCGACGACGAGGAGATCGCCGTTATGTGCGAGTGTTGCTCGTTCATGATAAAGGGCGCGCTCGAATCGTACATCGGGCGCGACGTAGACGGTGCGCGGCGGGTAGAGGCGCGGGACGACAAGGTGGACGAGGCGTTCGACAGCCTCAAAATAAAGCTCAGCGAACGTATAAAGACCACCGCCGACACCGACGACTTGCTCAACGACCTTATGATAGGCAAGTACCTCGAACGCATAGGCGACCACGCGACCAATATCGCCGAGTGGACGAATTACGTCGTCAGCGGCAAAAAGGACGTCAGCCAATAAAATGCGACATAAGCGCGAAGGGAAGGACGGGAAAACGTCCTTCCCTTTGCTTTTTCGGTTGCGAAATTCCGCAAGAAGGTGTATAATATATTGCGGAAACAAGGGGAGTACTCAAAAGGAAGCATTACGATGAACGAAATTTCCACCAAAAAAACAAAGATCGTCTGCACTCTCGGCCCCGCGTCCTGCACGGACGAGGTCATAGAAGAGATGGTAAAAGCGGGTATGAACGTCGCGCGGATAAACGCGTCGCACGGCTCATACGAGGAGCATGCGGGCAAAATAGCCGCGGTAAAGCGCGTACGCGAGGCTCTCGGCGTTCCCGTCGCCATACTCTTCGACACCAAGGGACCCGAATTCCGCATAGGCACGTTCGAGGGCGGCAAGGCGAAGCTTAAAAAGGGCGGCGTGTTCGCGTTTACCACCGAGGACATAGTGGGTAACTCCGAGCGCGTGTCCGTTTCCTATAAAGGGCTTTGCGAGGAAATGTTGCCCGGCGACCGCATACTGCTCAATAACGGGCTGATGAGTTTCGAGGTCACCGAAGTGCGCCCGCCCGAAGTTATCTGCCGCGTCATAAACGGCGGGGAGGTGTCCGACCGCAAGTCCATGTTCTTCCCCGATAAAGAGCTTAAACTCAAATACCTTTCAGCGCAGGACGAGAGCGACCTTAAATACGCCGTCTCGCAGGACGTGGACTTTGTGGCGTGTTCCTTCGTCAGCAAGGCGCAGGACGTTCAGGAAGTGCGCGATTTTCTCGCTAAGTGCGGCGCGCACGACATCGACCTCATTGCAAAGATAGAGAACCGCGCGGGCGTGAACAACCTCCACGACATAATGGCGGCGAGCGACGGCATCATGATAGGCAGGGGAGACCTCGGCGTGGAAGTGCCGTATGAGGAGCTGCCCGACATACAGAAGAACATAATCAACGAGTGCCGCCGCGCGGGCAAGCGCGTCATCACCGCGACGGAAATGCTCGAATCCATGATAACCAAGCCCCGCCCCACGCGTGCGGAGATTTCCGACGTGGCAAACGCGGTGTACGACGGTACGAGCGCGGTCATGCTGTCGGGCGAAACGGCGTCGGGCGACTATCCCGTCGAGACCGTGGCGGCAATGAGCCGCATAGTCATGCAGGCGGAGCACAACAGGCAGTTCATGCAGTTTCTGCGCGCGGAGGACTACATCATAGCAAGTTCTTCCGACGCGCTCTCGCACTCGGCGTGCACGCTTGCGGGGGATATAAACGCCAAGGCGATAGTGGTATGCACCCGCACGGGAACGACGGCTAAAATGGTGTCGCGTTTCCGCCCCATGCTCAGCATAATCGGCATGACGAGCGACGCGCGCGCATATCGCAAACTCGCGCTCAGCTGGGGAGTCACTCCCGTGCTCAGCGAGGAGTACCACTCCGTGGACGTTCTCTTTCACTTCGCTAAGTGCGCCGCGCGCGAAACGGGACTGGTAAAGCGCGGCGACGTCATAGTGATCACGGGCGGAACGCCCAACGGTACGAGCGGCAACAGCGACCTTATAAACATAGCGACGGTCTGACGGCGCGCTATCGCCGTGTAAGCGACAGGGCGAAAAGGTATAAAGCGGATGGGTAGCGGCCGCTACCGTCCGAAAAAGGCATATGCGGCTTTTCGCGGTATAAAAAGGGCAAAGGCGGGAAAATTATTTTTTGCCGAAGCCTGCGGCGAGCTTTTCCGCGCGGGCAAGGAGGAACATTTGAGTAAAGCGCTCTTTCTTTTACACGGATTTCTCACCTGCACGGACGACTGGGACGTACTTATTCCGTACCTTCGTCCCTATTACGACGAGATCGTGACGTATAAGCAGCCCGGGCACGAGCCGAACGGCGTTCGTCCGCACTTTGCGGACTTTAACGCAGATGCGTCCTTTTCGGGTATCGAAGAGCAGATCGGGCGGCTTTCCGCGTTCGACCGCGTGGACGTTATGGGGCATTCCATGGGATGCGCGGGAGCGGCTTACGCATGTTCGCTTCTCGGCAACGTCGGAAGAGTCGTAATGTACGCGCCCGCATTCAGATACCCGCGCACGGACATTCTCATAAAGCGGGGAGCGTATCTCCGCCGATTGAAGAAGTTGCAGACGGACTGCGCGGATAAGGAGCTTTTGAGCAAGCTTGCGACGCGCACGAGTACGGTGAAAGAGTCGTACTCGAAGTCCGTCGATCTGTTTTTCGGCAGACTGCTCCCGCATTGGAGCCTGCGCAACCTGATGACGTTCGCTCGGATAATGAAGAGGGGGCGGGAATACCTGCCTTCCGTTCGCCGACCGCTGTGCGTTTTCTGGGGCGACCTCGACGAATTCATACCCTTTTCCTCCGTGCGTCTCGTGCTCAAACGCACGCAAAGCGCGGAAAAGTACCTCGTGCGCTATCCCGACGACGGCCACGCGCTGATATATCTCGGCAACGTGCCTCGCCTCGCGCGCGACACGCTCATCTTTCTTAACGGCGGTTCGCTGACCGACGCAGAGTGCGAAAAGGGCGAATCGCGCATGTGCTGTCGCATAGTAAAGGGCGCGGCGGCGGGCTATGTCACCGTAACGGGCGTTTCCTGCGACGTCGCAAGGACGAACGAGCGCGTATCCGTCGCCGTAGGGCGGATGACGGAGACGTATTCGGACGGCGGGGACTCGATCATAGGACGACTGGACAAGAGCGGAGCGAGCGAGAGCGGCAAGTTTATATAAAGTTAATCATTCGTTCATAATATTATATCCGTACCGTACCGCTATGAGAAATTAGCGTACGCGCGGCGTTATCGGCCGCGAAAGGAGAAATCATGGCAGTAAAAGTAACGAGCGACAGTACGGCGGATCTCGGAGAGTATTTTGCGGAGCGCGGCATCGCGGTCACTCCGCTCACCGTACTTCTCGGCGACAGAACGGGTCTGGACGGGACGGAGATAACTCCCGCCGACATTTACGAGTATTTCGATAAGACCAAGACCACGCCCAAGACGAGCGCGGTTTCGCCCGAAGAATACCGCAGATTCTTTGCGGAGCAGACGGCGGACGGCAGCGAAGTCGTGCATTTCACCATTTCCTCGGACATGAGCGCGTGCTATGCCAACGCGGTCAGCGCGGCAAAGGAGTTCAAGGGCGTTTACGTCGTCGATTCGCGCAATCTGTCCACGGGCATAGGCCTGCTCGTTCTGTACGCCGACGATCTCGCAAAAGCGGGGCTTTCCGGCGCGGAGATAAAGGAAAAAGCGGAGGCGAGAAGGGGCGCGGTAAGAGCCTCGTTCGTCGTGGACAACATGACCTTCCTGTACAAGGGCGGCAGGTGCAGCGGCGTGGCGGCGTTCTTTGCGAGCGTTCTGCGCATTAAACCCTGCATATCCGTAACGGGCGGAAAAATGGTCGTGGGCAAGAAATATATGGGCTCGACGGATAAGGCGATAATCAAATATGCCGCGGACATAACAAAGAGCTGTCCGAATCCCGATCCGAAGTATGTGTTCGTCACGCATTCGTCAGCCCGCCCCGAAGTAGTGGAAACGGTGAAACGCGAAGTGCTCGCCGCTTGGCCGGACGTCAATATCATAGAAACCGTTGCGGGTGCGACGATAACGTCGCACTGCGGCAGAGGCACTCTCGGCGTACTCTTCTTTGCCGACGGGTCCTTGCGGACGGCAAGTTGACAGGCTTCCGGGTTGAGCTTCTCGGTTCGTACCGGTCCTTGCGGACGGCAGGTTGACAGGCTTCCGGGTTGAGCGTCCCGGTTCGTACCGGTCCTTGCGGACGGCAGGTTGACAGACTTCCGGGTTGAGTTTCATTATTCGTACCGCAGGTGTTTGATTCGTTGCTTTTAAGCGGAAACGAAATTTGTGTAATGCGCGTTTTTCACGGGTTTTAATTATAATCTGCATAATCTGCGCGCGGGCGGAAGTGTCCGCATAAGGAGGAAAGTATGAGCAATGTAAAGGTATCGAGCGACAGTATATCCGATCTCGGACGGCTGTTCGAAGAGCGCGGAATAGCGCGCCTGCCCATTCCCATAGTTCTCGGCGACAGAACGGGCGTTGACGGCGAGATTACGCCGGACGACATATACGCTTATTTCGACAGAACGAAGACTACGCCCAAGACGAGCGCGATCACGCCCGAAGAGTACGGCAGATTTTTCCGCGAGCAGACGGCGGACGGCAGCGAACTCGTTCATTTCACGATCTCGTCCGAGATGAGTTCGTGTTACCGCAACGCATGCGCCGCCGCGGAAGAGTGCAAGGGCGTATATGTCGTCGATTCGCGTAACCTTTCGACGGGCGCGGGACTGCTCGTTCTTTATGCCGACGACCTTGCGAAAAGCGGGTTGGGCGGCGCAGCCGTAAAAGAGAGGGTGGATGCGCGCAGAAGCGCGGTTCAGGCGTCTTTCGTCGTGGATACGATGACCTTTCTTTATCGCGGCGGCAGATGCAGCGGCATATCCGCGTTCATAGCGAGCGTGCTTAAAATCAAACCGAGCATAATCGTTTCCGACGGCAAAATGGTCGTGGGGAAGAAATACATGGGCTCGACGGATAAAGCCATAGTGAAATACGTCGCGGATACGCTCAAGGCGCATCCGAATCCGGATACGAGGTATATGTTTATCACGCATACGTCGGCAAGTCCGGAAGTCGCGGAAACGGTCAGACGCGAAGTGCTCGCCGCATTCCCGGACGCAAACATAATAGAGACGATTGCGGGCGCGACGGTAACGTCGCACTGCGGCAAAGGTACTCTCGGCGTGCTGTATTTCGACGACGGCGGAAGAACGGCATAAGATCGGATATCGGCAGAAACAAACGCGGACTTCGGCGAAAGCGCCGGAGTCCGTTTGCGTTTATGTAAAATTCATATAAGGACGGTGTGACGTAATGTCCGGTTTATGCGGATATGGCATAATCGTGACTGCGCGATGATACGGAAAGGAGATTGCATACATGAACGATATTACCGTAGGATGCGACGGAGCAGCCGATATAGGCGACATATGTGAAGAGCGCGGTATTTTCTGTGAGCAGCTGAGCATTTCGCTCGGCGAGCGCGAAGGTCTGGACGGAATCGATATAACCCCCGCCGATATTTTCGAATATTACGACAGGACGAAAAAGACTCCCAAAACGAGCGCCGTTCCGCCCGAGAGGTACGAGCGGCTGTTTGCCCGGATGACGGATGGCGGCAGAGAGGCGGTGTATATATGCGCTGCGTCGACCAAAAGCAGCTGTTATGCAAACGCCGTGCTTGCCGCGAAGAATTTTCCCGGCGTGCGCGTTGTGGATTCATACAGCCTGAGCGCGGGAATAGGGCTGCTTGCGCTTTATGCCGACGACTTGCGGCGTACCGGAAAGTATACGGCTGAAGAGATCGTCCGTATGGTCGAAAAACGGCGGTCGGCGGTCAATCTGTCGCTGATAGTGGACAACATGACTTTTCTCCACAGAGGCGGCAGATGCAGCGGCGCGGCGGCGTTCTTTGCGAGCGTGCTGCGCCTGCATATATCGCTGTATATGCACGGAGAGGGCGAGCTGGACGTGCTGAAAAAATATATCGGTTCGTCCTCGAAAGCCATGGAGAAGTACGCCCGCGACGCGGCGGCGGGCGCGGAAGTCATCGACCCGGAATACGTCTTTCTCGTGCATACGCCCGTCCGCCGTTCTGACCTCGACCGTGCGAAGGAGATATTCCTCTCGGCACACCCGGGCGCGAATATAATCGAGAGGGAAGCGGGCGGCGTGATAACGTCGCACACGGGAAAGAACGCGTTCTCGTTCATATTCTTCGCCGACGGACCGAAAAAGGACGCGTAACGCGCGCCTTTGCGTTTCGTGCGTAAAACCGTGAATGACGGGCGCAGGCGTCGCGTCCGTTTTTCTTTAATTGACTTGACAAACGCGCCGCCGTCGGTATATACTCGTATTAAAGTCGCGGCAGCGCGGCGGAGGACACATGAAAAAGGACGTATACATTCTCGGAATAGAATCGTCGTGCGACGAAACGAGCGCCGCCGTTGTCAGAAACGGCAGGGAAATGCTCTCGGACGTCATTGCGAGCCAGATCGAAATACACCGCCGTTTCGGAGGGGTAGTGCCGGAGATAGCGGGGCGCAATCATCTGCTCGCCGTAATGCCGACCGCGGATAAGGCGCTGTCCGACGCGGGAGTGAAAATGCATGACATAGACGCCGTTGCCGTCACTTACGGACCGGGGCTGATAGGTTGCCTGCTCGTGGGCGTGTCCGCCGCAAAAGCCATGGCGTACGCGCTCGGCATTCCTCTTATAGCGGTCGATCACATACAGGGGCATATCGCGGCGAATTTCATAGCGTTTCCCGACCTCGAACCGCCTCTTCTCGCACTCGTGGCGAGCGGCGGACATACGAGCATAGTTTCAGTGGAGGATTTCAATACGTTCGTTCCCGTCAGCGCGACGCTGGACGACGCGATCGGCGAATCGTTCGACAAGGTGGCGCGCATCCTCGGTCTGCCGTATCCCGGCGGTCCGGAGATAGACCGGCACGGCAGGCAGGGAAAGGCGGATATAAAGTTCTGCCCCAATCTGCACGTCCGCGGCGATCTCGCGTATTCGTTCTCCGGACTCAAAACCGCCGTGGTCAACTATGTGCACAATCTCCGCCAGCGCGGGGAAGAAGTGCCCGTGGACGACATATGCGCGTCCTTTACCGCCGAGGCTGTCGGGTATACGGTCGACACGTTCGTGCGATGCGCCGAGGAGCGCGGCGTGACGAAACTCGCGCTTGCCGGCGGAGTGGCTGCGAACACATATCTGCGTTCTCTGCTTTCGGCGGAGTGCGATAAGCGCGGTTTCACGCTGTTCGTGCCGCCTCCCGTGCTCTGCACCGACAATGCCGCCATGATAGCCGCGCGCGGATATTATTCCTATGTCTCCGGCAGGGATGTCGCGGGACTCGATCTGAACGCCAGAAGCGTGCTGTAATTCCGCAGGCGATAACGTCGTGCGGTAAGGGGAAAATACGATGAGGATAGGTATTGTCGAAGACGAACATGAAGCGGCGGACACTTTGGTTCGGAATATAACCGATTACTGCCGTGAAAATCACATAAAGCACGAAATAACCGTCTGCTTTTCTGCGGCGGAATTTTCGGCGTATGCGTCGTGCGATTTCGACATTCTGTTCATGGACGTAATCCTTCCCGACGGCAACGGGTACGAGATAGTGCGCGATATGCGCTCGCGTTCGATAAATACGATGGTTATTTTCGTTACGAGTATGGCGGATTATGCGGTCAAAGGGTATGAAGTCAGGGCGTTCGATTTCATCGTAAAACCTATAAACCGATATGTTTTCAGACTGAAATTCCGCGCTGCCGCGGAAAGTATCTGCATGAACGCCGGCAATACGGTATGGCTCAACGGAAAAAATTTCAGAAAAAAGCTGAATACAGAGCAGATATATTATGTGGATGTTGACAGTCATTGGCTGACGTATCATACCGCCGACGGAAATTTCCGCGTTTACGGAGCATTGGATAAAGTCAAAAGGGAACTCGGCGGCGATTTCGAGTTCTGCAACAGATGTTATCTCGTGAATCTGAGGCACGTCACGGGTATGGCTGAGGATACCGTAACGGTCGGCGGAGACGAACTTTTAATTTCCCGGAACAAGAAAAATACGTTTGTAAAAGCGCTGGGCAAATATATAGCGGCAGTCGGAAGCGGGTGATCATGGGCGATTTTCCTTTTTACAAAATATTGTTTGTCGCCGAAATCGTAATTGCAGAATTATTATTTATGCTGCGTTTGAAAAAACGCGGTTTTTATCCGTTGCGCTTCGCGGCGATGTGCGTTGTTTCTCTGATTGCTGCGTTCTTTCTTCCCCTTGCGGAAAATGCGATATTGTTTTCCGCAGAGTTTCTTCTTCTGTTCCTTATCGTATCTGCGGGTACGGTATTCTGTTATAAAGAGCGTGCCGTCAATATCGTGTTCTGCTCGATAGCCGCATATACTCTGCAACACTTTTCGTATGAAACGGCGAATTGCGTTCTGTCGCTGATAACCCGCGCAAGCAGCCCGCTCTTCGGCATATACGGAATCACGCCCGTCGGAATGACTGCGCTCGGCGCGGAGGCTGTATTCTGCGCCGCAGTATACGTCATGTGTTATTTTACTTGCTACACGGCTGCGTATTTTGTATTCTGCCGCAAAATAAAAAAGAACGAGGAATTGAAAATCAAAAACAGCCGTTTGCTGTTTCTGATTGCGGCGGGACTGCTCGTTAATATATTTTTTAATTCCGTTCTTGTGTCTTCCGGTGAAGAATACGGACTGGTTATTTCCGTCATACTGTCGGTTTATAATATCATCTGTTGCTTTTTCCTGCTGTTTGCGCAGTTTTCGCTGCTGCGTACGAACAGACTGGAGAACGATCTTGCCATAATAAACTATATGATAGATAAGGAAAAGATGCAATATGAATTGCTCAGCCGCAATATAGATCTGATAAACATGAAGTGTCATGACATAAAACATCAGATCAGAAAAATAGGCAGCGGATTGCCTCCCGATGCG
>CASEMM010000025.1 GCA_949289095.1 uncultured Eubacteriales bacterium
CGACGGTCTTGTGAGCAAGATCAAAAAGTTGTGGGAGCTTATGGATATATCCTACGACAAGTTCATCCGCACTACGGACGACTATCACGTCAAGGCGGTGCAGAAGATATTCAAGACCCTCTACGACAAGGGCGACATATATAAGTCAGTATATAAGGGCAAATACTGCAAGGCATGCGAATCGTTCTGGACGGAGAGTCAGCTCGTCGGCGGCAAGTGCCCGGACTGCGGCCGTGACGTCGAGTACGCCGAAGAAGAGAGTTATTTCTTCCGTCTTTCCAAGTACGCTCCGCGTCTGCGCAGACTGCTGACGGAAACGGACTTTTTGCAGCCGGACAGCCGGGTCAACGAAATGGTGAACAATTTCATAGACAAGGGTTTGCAGGATCTTGCGGTGTCGCGCTCGACGTTCGACTGGGGCATTCCCGTGCCGTTCGACGAAAAACACGTCATATACGTCTGGATAGACGCGCTTTCAAATTATATAACCGCGCTCGGTTACGGCTCGGACGACGAAAGTCTTTTCGAAAAGTACTGGCCCGCGGACGTACACGTCGTGGGCAAGGAGATAGTGCGCTTTCATTCGATAATCTGGCCCGCTTTGCTGATGGCGCTCGGTCTGCCTCTGCCCAAAAAGGTTTTCGGGCACGGCTGGATCAAGTTCGGCGGACAGAAAATGGGCAAGAGTACGGGCAACGTCGTCGATCCGTATATACTCGCGGATCGTTACGGCGTGGATGCGCTGCGCTATTTCCTGCTCGACGAAATGCCGTTCGGTTCGGACTGCGATTATTCGAGCGAACTGCTCGTGCGCAAGATAAACACCGACCTCGCCAACGACTACGGCAATCTCGTGCGCCGCACTCTTTCGATGAGCGCGAAATACTTCGGCGGCAAAGTGACCGCCGACGGAGAAGCGGACGACGCGGACGCGGATTTCGTGAATATGATAAATTCCGCCGGCGCGCTTGCGGACGAAGATATGGACGGACTGCAGGTGAGCAAGGCGGTCGAGGATATATTCGCCGTCATACGCCGCGCGAATAAATATATAGACGAAACCGCGCCGTGGAAACTTGCTGCGGACGAGAGCGGAAAACCCCGTCTGCTCCGCGTCATATATAATCTTCTCGAAGCCATCCGCGTTTCGAGCACGTTGCTCCTGCCGTTCTTCCGTACCGGACCGACAAAGGCTCTCGGCGCTCTCGGCGTCGGCGCTCCCGAGGAATTCGGAGACAATCTGCGTTACGGAGCGGTGCGCAAGTATTCCACGACGGAAATTCCCGCCATTTATCCCCGTCTTGACGTAAACAGGGAACTCGAAGAGCTTGCCGCGATAGCCGCAAAGGCGTCAGCGGAACCCGCTTCCGAAAAGGACGGCGGCGAGGATCGGTCGGAAAGCGGTGCTGCCGCCGGTACGGACGACGGACTCATAACGATAGACGACTTTGCGAAAATGCGTCTGTGCGTCGCGGAAGTGATAGCGTGCGAACGCGTCAAAGGCAGTAAAAAATTACTGAAAGAGACGCTTAAAGTAGGCGACGAAACGCGCGTCGTCTGTTCCGGGATCGCCGCATATTATACTCCCGATGAAATGGTCGGCAAAAAGGTGATACTTGTGGCAAACCTTCCGCCGAGAAAAATGTGCGGAGTGGAAAGCAACGGCATGCTGCTCTGCGCGGAAAAGGACGGAAAAGTTGTGCTGCTCACTCCCGAAAGCGACATCGGCAGCGGCGCGGAGGTGGGCTGACATGCGTGTGAGAACGAGATTCGCGCCCTCTCCGACGGGATATCTGCACATAGGCGGCATGCGTACCGCGCTGTATGCGTATCTTTACGCGAAACGGCACGGCGGCGACTTTATTCTCCGCCTCGAAGATACGGACCGCGAAAGGCTGGTGGACGATGCGGCGCAGATAATATACGATTCCATGAAGGAAGCCGGGCTTAATTACGACGAAGGTCCGGATATAGGCGGACCGTGCGGACCTTACGTTCAGTCGGAGCGGCGCGACATATATATGAAATACGCCGCGCAGCTGATCGAATCGGGCGACGCTTACTACTGCTTCTGCACGAAAGAGCGGCTGGAAGAGATGCACGCGTCGGGCGCTGCCAAATACGACAAGCGCTGCCTCGGAATTCCCCTCGAAGAGGCGAAGCGGCGCGCGGCGTCGGGAGAGCCGTTTGTAATACGGCAGAACGTTCCGGAGAGCGGGGAATATACCTTCCGCGATCTCGTGTTCGGCGAGGTGACCGTGCCGTATGCCGACCTCGAGGACAACGTTCTCATTAAAAGCGACGGGCTGCCGACGTATAATTTCGCCAACGTCATAGACGATCACTTAATGGGCATAACGCACGTCATACGCGGCGTGGAATATCTTTCGTCCACGCCCAAATACGATCTGCTTTATCGTGCTCTCGGCTGGGAACCGCCGGCGTATATGCACCTTCAGCCCATAATGAAAGACGCCCGTCACAAGCTCAGCAAGCGTTACGGCGCGGCAAGTTACAAGGACTTTATAAACAAAGGCTATCTCAAGGACGCGATAATGAATTACATCGCGCTCCTCGGATGGAGCCCCAAGGACAATACCGAGAAGTTCGGTATGGACTATATGCTCGAAAATTTTTCCGTCGAGGGCTTGTCCAGATCTCCGTCCATATTCGACGAGGCAAAGCTCCGCTGGCTGAACGGAGAGTATATCCGCGAACTGTCGGACGACGAGTTTTATGAAAAAGCGCTGCCGTTCCTCAGCCGCGTGGACTATCTCAAAGGGTTGGATCTGCGCTATCTCGCATCGCTGCTGCATTCGCGCTGCCAGTCGCTTGCGGACGTCGGTCCGAGCGAGTGTTTCGAGGACATGCGCAAAGAGGACGATCTCTCCGTCAATCTGACGGAGTTCGTCACTGCATTCGGTTCGCTTACTCCCGAAACGTTCGTGCACGCGAAGAACAAGGTGGACGTTGCTGCTGCTCGTGCCATGCTGCCCGATCTCATCGACATCGCGCGGACGCGCTGGGACGATCTGTATCCCGCGCTGGAAGAGTACGCCGCGGCAAAGGGCGTCAAAAAGGGCGGCGTGCTGTGGGTGTTCCGCATTGCCGTGACCGCATCTCCCGTCACTCCGGGCGGTGCAACGGAAATGGCGACGCTGTTCGGCAGGGAAGAGACGCTGCGCCGCATGAGCCGCGCCGCGGAAGTGCTCGGCTGCGGATAAGCGCGTCGGCGGATTTTTACTGCGTATTACGGGAATATGCTTAATCCCGCGTGCAGACAACAGACAGAATCGGGAGCGGGCGGGAATGCAAAGTTAAAGCGCGGAAGATATTTCCGCGCTTTTGCCGTTCGGTCAGATGCGTTGCCGCGCGCCTGCGGAACGATTCCGCCTCATTGTCTTATCGTGTAATCGGATATATTCGCAATAGTGATTGTCGAAGGTTCAGCGGTTTCGGGATCGTTTTCGTGCGTCGTTATCTGCATAAGCACGTTGGACGTTTTTGCGTCGAGAAGCCCGAAATCGGTATCGGAGAAGAGCAGCGTCGCCGATGTTCCCATATCCGTATCGCTGCGGTATATGACCGCCTGATTGACGGGGAACGCGTATCCCGCTTTGTCGTCCGTATCTTCGGATGCTTCCGCCTCTTCTGCGGTAATGAACGGAACGTCGTCGCCGACGTATTCCGGAATAAACGAAAGGCTTTTTTCCGCGTCAACGCCGTAAAGAGTAGCTCCGGTCGTTACGCTTATGCCCATGGTGTGTACTGCCTCGTCGTTATACACGCCCGTCTCGACCGAATTGTGCACGGTTACCGAAGTGCTCAGACCTTCCGTCAGTCCCGTCTGCGCGCGTGCGTAGAGATACAGCGTTTCGTTGTCCGTGTTGCTTTCTATTTCCGTCACCGTTTCTTCGCTTCCGCCGACGGTGAAGCGGTTCGTTCCGCCGAGGTAATCGGCAAACGCGGTATACTGTATGCCGCTTGCTCCGAGATCCGCCGTTTTGTACGAAAATACCGGACTCATGTCTATGTTGCGGAAGAGCGCGACGCTTTTCAGGGTATCGGTTTTTCCCTTATAGCCGCCGTTCGCTTCGTTGTCCGTGTATGTGAGAGTATACTCGGCGACGAGCAGGGAATATGCTCCGGAAGCCGACGAAAGCTCGCCGTTCTCAATGCGCCGCGCGATGTATTCTTCGAAGTATGCGGGGACGAGCGCGTTCATGTCCGCGCCGTTCCATGTCGCTATGTCGCCTTCGACGGTGTATATTTCTACCGTATAAGTTCCTTCCGCGCGCACGTCCGTGCCGTCGGCCGTCCAACTGTTGCCGTCCGGCTTTGCGCCGCAGCGCTCCACTGCGTATGTCGATTTTTCGTAGTTATAGAGATTGTCCCAAGGCTTGTCGCTCATGAGCGCGCTCGTCGCGGTATCCCCTCCGCAGGACGGCATTCCGCAGCCCGTGAGGACGACGGCGACGGCTATGAGCACAGCGGCAAGCGCCAAGATTTTTTTCATTGCAATGACACCTTCCGAAAATTGCTGCGTCTATTGTACCATAAATAACTTGATTTGTCATCAAAATTCGGGTAATATTATCGTATGAGAAAGAATTTTCAATGCGAATCGTTTGCCGAGTCGCTCGACTTTGCGATAAACGACATTGCGCGCCGTACCGTCGATCTCAGACGCCGCCATATTCTCATAGTGCCCGACCGCTGCACGTTGACCGCGGAGCGGGCGCTTTGCAGGCGTACGGGCGGAGCGTTCGACGCGTATGTGACGACGTGGAGCAGGCTGACGGGCGAGCGCGAGGGGGAATATCTTCCGAGAAAGGGGAGCGTGATGCTCGTGCGAGCCATACTCGAATCGTGCGGCGGAGAGCTCGAATGCTACCGCCGCAGCAGGTCCGCAAAGGGCTTTGCGTCCAAAATGTATGACGTCATCAGTCAGCTGGCGGTATGCGGGGTGACTCCCGAAGAGATACTGACTGACGGAGACGGCGGCAAGTCGCACGACATCGCGCTCGTCTACAAAAAATATCTCGAGGCGACGAAGGGCGAACTGACGGACGCTTCGGGAAGAATGATACTGCTCGCGCACACTCTCGAAGACACTGATTTTCTTGCGAACGCGGTCGTTTACGTCGCGTGTTTCGATTCGTATACGACGCTGATGGAGCGCATTCTGAAAATAATGGAACACAGGGCGATGGAGCTGCGTGTGTATGACACCGCCGCGGGAGAAAGCAGCCGTATTTTCGGCGAGGCGGAGCTGTATTCCTCGCCGTCCACGGCTTCCGCGGCGAAGGCGGTAGCCGCGCGCATAGCCGTCGCGCACAGAAACGGCGTGCCGTACGACGACATGTGCGTGGTTACGGCGGCCCAGCATCCGGATGAGATTGTGCGCATATTCCGCGAAAACGGCATACCGTACGGTGCGGCAGAGCCCCTTTCTCTCGCGGAACATCCTCTGGGAGGATTCATCTCGTGCGTAATGAACGCGGAGGCGCGAGGCTATCGCACCGAAGACGTTATCCGCCTTGCGAAAAACCCGTTTTCGGGAACGGATAAGCGAGACTGCGATTCTTTCGAAAGGTACGCCGTCAGATGCGGAATAAAATATAAACGCTTTTTCGAACCGTTCTCTCCCGACGGAGCTGCGGGCGAATATTACGAAGGAGCGGAACGCGTGCGCGAAACCGTAGCGGATCTTCTGACCGCCGTAAGCCGTGCGGACGGTTTTTCGGAAAAGCTGGAACGCATCGTCGATTACGCCGAAACGGCGTATCCGGCAGATCTCCGCGAGGCGGACGAGGGCAGAGCTTCGCCGACGGTCAAAGCAAGGGAGCTTGCCGCCCTGTGTTCGCGTCTGCTCGGCGGCGCGGCCGCCGACGTCGTGTTCGACGCGTTCGCGGAGGGAATGCGGGAGACGGAACTTGCCGTGCGTCCGCGTCTGCGCGGAGCGGTGGAAATAGGCTGCGAACGCGATTTCCGCGCGCGCCGGTTTTCGCACGTCTTTGTAACGGACTTCGATTCGGACAAACATCCCGCGGTAACTGCGGACGACGGTCTGCTCGGCGATTCGGAAATAGTCGCGCTGCGCGGGCGCGGAACGCAGCTGTCGCCAACGACGGCGGAAGTCAACCGCCGCGCAGCGGACGAATTCTTCATGCTGCTTTCGGGAGCAAAGAAAATCATGCTCGTCTATTCGGAGAAAGCGGGCGACGTACTCGACGTCATACAGCGCGGCTGCGTGAAATTCACGGAAAGCAGCTGGGCGATGGAGACGGCTTTTCTCGGCAAATCGTGCGATCCTCTGGACCTTGCCGTATATTGTCCGACGGAGAACATGATAGAGGAGAGGTATCTCGCCGCGCTTTCCGAAAGCAGGGAGAGCGGCGATCGGCCCGCATGGCTGGAATATGCGCGCAGACTCTCTCCGGATGCGGAAAAGCGCGTGATCCGCGAGCCGCTTTCCGACAGCGCGGCGGCAGGCAGGCTGATGTCGGGCGGGAAAACGTCGGTGAGTCGTCTCGAAACGTATTTTTCCTGTCCGCGCAAACACTATTTTCAATATGCGCTGAAACTCACCGAACCGGAGGCGGCGGAGTTCGATTTTATGGACATAGGCAGAATCATGCACTTCGTCGCGGAGAAATACGTTTCCGAGGCGTTTGACGAGCCGCCCGAAAAAGCCGCGGACAGACTGCTTGCGGAAGCCGTTTCCGAAACGGGCAAGAGCGAAGAGGACAACGTGCGCATGACGCGCATCCTTCACAGGGAGGCTGCGGGACTCTGCCGCGCAATACGCGCGCAGGCGGACGTCGGTTCGTTTGCACCGTTCAAAGCGGAGGCTGAAATAGGGGATAACGGCGATTTTCCCGGACTGACGCTTGACGCGCGCGGAAGAAAAATCGTTCTCGGCGGAAGAGCGG
This sequence comes from uncultured Eubacteriales bacterium, assembly GCA_949289095.1. GTDB lineage: Bacteria > Bacillota > Clostridia > Christensenellales > Pumilibacteraceae > Protoclostridium. The sequence continues at coordinate 6,936 of CASEMM010000025.1, forward strand.
ATCGCGTGGACGTGTGCGGCGATCTCGTGCGTCTGATAGATTACAAGTCAGGAGCGGTGTCGTTCGATCTCGGAAAAGTGAGAATGGGCGTAAAGCTGCAGCTGCCCCTTTATCTCGCGGCGCTGCGCGCGTGCGGATACCGTCCCGCCGCGGCGTTTTACATGCCGACGCGCGTTGATTTTTCCACGCGGAATCCGTATGCGCTTGTCGGACTTTGCGCAAATTCGGAGGAAGTCCTGAACGCGATGGATCCCGATATCCTCGCAAAACGCGAGAGCGCGCTGCTGGAAGTAAAGGGAAAGAAAAACACGAAAAAGCCTCCGTATGTGGACGCGGGGGAGAGCGAAGCGCAGCTTAACGCGCTGATAGACTATGCGTGCGCCGCCGCCGGAGGCGCGGCTGCGGAGATCGCGGACGGATACATACTTCCGTCGCCGTTTACGGACAGCGCGCAGCAGACGGCGTCGGCATGCCTGTACTGCTCGTATGCGGGCTGCTGCGCGCATACGCACGGATCACGCAGGAGTTTTGCGCCGGCGCTTTCTTTCGGAGGGAAAAAGTGAGCGGAAATACGGAGAAAAAGACCTTCGGGTGGACGCCCGAACAGGCGGAAGTCATATCGTACGGCAAGGGCGATCTGCTCGTGAGCGCGAGCGCGGGCAGCGGCAAGACCACCGTTATGCTCGAAAGAGTAAAACGGCTTATAGACGACGGCGGCAGCATCGGGCGCATGCTTATCTCCACGTTCACCGTCAGCGCGGCGGACGACATGCGCGTCAAACTCGCGCGCAAACTGCGCGAGGCGTATGCGGAGAGCGGCGACGGGCGGTATATACGCGAGCTTGACATACTGCCCGGAGCGGATATCTGCACGCTTGACAAGTGGTGTCTTAAAATCGCGCGCAGATACTTTTACGTCTGCGGCGACGATCCCGCTTTCGACATATCGGACGGAGCGGAAAGCGCGCTCTGGATGAACGAGAGCATTGCCGCCGCGTTTGCCGAAGAAGAGGAGAAGCGGGACGACGATTACGTCGAACTGTGCGCGTGCTACGTCAGGGGCAGAAAGGACGACGATATGCGGAAAATCGTGCGCAGAATGCTGCAATTCGCCTCCGCGCGCGAAAACGGCAGGGCGTGGATAGCGAACGCAGCGCACGCATACTGCACGGACGAATGCGACGCCGTCATAAACGGCAGAACGGAATCGCTGTATGCCGCCGTACGGCGCGCTCTTGACGCGTTCGAAAGAAGCGCAGCAGCCGCGGGACTGTCCGCGGAAGCCGCCAGATTCGTAGATGAGATCAATATAAGAGCGGGCGGCGGACTGTCGGACGTGCGCTGGCTGAGTTTCACGGGGAAGATAGCCGAAGATTACGCGTGCAGGGAAGCCCGCGAATCGGCTAAAACGGCGGTAAAAGCGCTTGCGGAACACATCGGCAGAGTGTGTTCCGCGCGCGACGACGAGGCGAAACGTACCGTCGGGAAACTGTCTGCGATAGCGCTCCGCGCGCTTGACGTTTACGACGGCATAAAGAAAGAGAGGGGAAAACTCGATTTTTCGGACGTGCAACGTCGTGCGATCGCCATACTCGAAAGCGATGCGGGCGACGGCATACGCGCCGCGCTCGACTATGTTTTTATAGACGAGTCGCAGGATATAAATCCCATGCAGGCGAAGATAATATCGCTGCTCGGCAGGGGAAATATGTTTTTTGTGGGTGACGTGAAACAGAGTATATACGCATTCAGAAACAGCGAACCGAAGGAGTTCCTGCGCCGCAAAGCGGAACTTTCGTCATCCGGCGGCACTATGGAGCTGAACGTCAATCACCGCAGTTCGCAGGGCATTCTCGGATTCTGCAACAGGCTGTTTTCAGGCATAATGACGGAGAGTTTCGGCGAGATAGATTATGCGGGGGATGCGCGTTTCATGGTCAGAAATCCGGCAGCCGGAGGGGCGGAATACCGCGAAGCGGAAGACTGCGACGACGGCAGCGTGGAGATATTTCTCTATGGCGGCGCGGAGAAAGAGACGCGTGCGAAGCCGGATTTTTCGGAGCCGTATTCCGTCAGGAACGACATTCCTTCGGACGAGGCGGAAGGCGGAACGGCGGACGAGGCGGACGCTGTCGTTCGGCGAATAGTCGGACTTGTCGAAGAGGGGTACGGATATGACGATATAGCCGTTCTGTACCGGTCGGCGGGACCCGTGGTGTCCGCCGTCAGAGCGGGACTGGTTAAATGCGGCATTCCGGTGACCGGAATGAGCGGTTCGTTCACTGACGGGCGGGTGAGCCGTCTTCTCGTAAACGTGCTTGCAATCGCCGATAATTTCTGCAACGACGTGCCGCTCGTGAGCGTGATGCTGTCGCCCGTGGGCGGATTCGACGAGGAAGAACTTGCGGAAATGCGTGCCGCGTTCCCGCAGGAAAAGCATTTCTTCGGCTGCGTGACGAAATACGCCGAAACGGAAAACGGCGGAAAGGCGCGCGCGTTTACGGATAAGATGAACAGATATGCGCGTCTGTCGCGTCTGATGCGCCCCGGCGAGCTTGCCGGTACGATAACGAGCGAAAACAGACTGTTCGCCGCCGCGCTTGCCGAGGAATCCGGCGCCGGACGCGCCGATGAGCTGGGCAGACTGCTTCGTGCGGCAAGCGGGTTTACGGGCTCCCTTTCCGAATTTCTCGCCGCGCTCCCCGAAATGGTTGCCGAAAGAGATAAGATAATGCCGCCCGGCAGCGTCCGCATGATGACGGTGCATGCTTCCAAAGGGCTTGAATTCGGAGCCGTCGTACTGTGCGGACTGAGTAAAAATTACAATGCGGCGGATATCAGATCCTCCGCCATAGCGGACGAAGAGCTCGGACTCGGCATGGAATCGCGTTCGTCTGCGACGAACGAAAAACTGCCGTCGCGTCCGCTCCTGGCTATACGGATAAAGGCGGAGAAGTCGGCGCGCGAAGAGGAGATGCGCATATTGTACGTTGCGCTTACCAGAGCGAAGAGAAAACTCGTCATTCCTCTTTCCGCGTCGGCGGCAGACAAGGTGAGAAACGGCGAACGCAAATCTCCCGAAGACGCGACATCGTTTGCCGACCTGATCCTGCCGGCGGCGGTTGCGCGCGGTTTTGCGCCGGCGCCCGACCGCGATATGAGCGAGTTCAAGGGCAGAGAGGCGCATGCCGTGGACGAGCATAAGCTGCGCGCGCTCTCGGACATGCTGCGTCCCGCCGCGGATCTCCCCCCGTCTGACATCAAAAAGACGGTTACGGGGCTGCTTGCCGAGGTCATGCCTTCCGAAGATCTCGCTCTCGGAGTCAGGACGCTGACCGGAGCGGAGTACGAAGGCGAGGGCGCGGGCGAAGCAATGCGACGGGGTACTGCATATCAC
>CASEMM010000026.1 GCA_949289095.1 uncultured Eubacteriales bacterium
CGGCAAAATATATTGCATTTTGCCGCAATTATGATATAATGAAAGCGCAGCGGCGCATTAAGGAGGAAAACGTATGAGAGTCGCAATAGTTGAAGACGACAGAGTACAGGCGGAAACGCTGAAAAAATACGTCGACGACTACCGTCGGACTCACGATTACGGCACGGGGGAAACGCTGGTGTTCGGAAACGGCGAAACGTTTCTCGGTTACTGCGAAAAAAATTCCGTGGACATAGTGTTCATGGACATCGTGATGCCGGGCATGGACGGAATGACGGTATGCGAGAAGATACGGGAACGCAACTCGTCCATGATAATCGTATTCGTGACGGACATGGCGCAGTTCGCCGTGCGCGGATATAAGGTAGACGCTCTCGACTATATAGTCAAACCCGTAACCGAGGGCGGATTCCGCCTCGCCATGGACAGAGCGTTCCGCAAAGCCGCGGGCCGTGCCGGCGCGGTCATATCGGTGCGCACGGACGACGGTCTGATAAAACTCCCGATTGCGGAAATAACTTATGCGGAAGTTCTCGGACACAACGTCCTTTACCATGTGACGGGCGGACGCTCGTTCCGTTCGTATAAGCCGCTTTCGGAGGCGGAAAAAGAACTGCTTCCCCACGGGTTCGTGCGCGCAAACAGATTTTACCTCGTCAACGTGAGGCACGTGCGCGCCGTGCAGGAATACACAATGGACGTCGGCGGCGAAAAGCTGCAGATATCCACGCGCAAGAAAAAAGAAGTTCTCGAAGCCGTCGCACAGTGGCTGGGAGACGGCTGATATGTACGACACGACGCAGACGCTCTTCTGGTACCGTCCCGTATTCATGGCGGCTCTGCTGTTCGCCGAAGGGATGTTCGCATGCAGAATGACTCCGCGGCGGCCGTTTTTCGTGCGCCTGCCCGCCGCAATCGCCGTATGTCTGGGCGCGGCATTCGTCTTTCCCCTGCCCGCCGGCATTTCACAGACGCCGTGGTACAGCGCGCTCATGTTCCTGTCGCTGTTTGCGGTATCCGCCGCGGGCGTCGCTTTCGTCATGCACGGAAGTCCGAAAAACGTCATATTCTGTTCGGTCGCGGGATATACAGTACAGCACATAGCGCAGGAAACATTCGAACTGCTCAACGTCGTCATGGGACTTAACGGCGAACTGCGCAGCGATTTCTATGCGGACGCCGCGTCAAGCGCGCGCGGCATGGACGCGTTCGTGGCAATAGTGTTCGGCGCGACGTATGTCATCGTATATTTCGCCGCGTTCATGGTGTTCGGCAGAAAGTTCGGCGCCGACGTCATGAACATGAAAAACTCGTATATGATAGTACTCGCCGCCGCGCTGACGATGATAGACGTGGTGTTTTCGTCGTTCGTTACCTATGCTACGGGAGAAAACGATTCCGTCGCACTCGTAACCATAGCGCATGCGTACAACATAGTCTGCTGCGTATTTGCGCTGTTTCTGCTGTTCGAAATCCCGAAGCGGGCGCGCGCGGAAGGAGAACTCGCCGCCGAACGAAGCATACGCTACCGCGAACAGCAGCAGTACCACCGGGTCAAAGAAAACATAGACCTCATAAACATGAAATGCCACGACCTGAAACATCGCATACGCAGCATGAAGAAAGTCGCCGATCTCGACGACATTGCGGACGCGATCTCCGTATACGACTCTTCGCTCGTGACGGGCAACGAGGCGCTGGACGTGATAATAACCGAAAAAAGCCTGCTCTGCCGCAAACAGAACATACGGCTGAGCTGTATCGCGGACGGCGCGCAGCTTTCGTTCATGAAAGACGAGGACATCTATTCCCTGTTCGGCAATATTCTGGACAACGCCGTAGAAGCGACGGAAAAACTGCCCGAAACGGACCGCACGGTCAGCCTGTCCGTTCGCCGCATGGGCGCGTTCGTCATCGTCACCGAACGCAACCGCTACGGCGGAGCGCTCACGTTCGAACACGGTCTGCCGCTCACGAGCAAACGCGACAAGGCATACCACGGCTTCGGCATGAAAAGCATACGCCACGTCGTCGAAAAATACGGCGGCGAAATGAAACTGCGCACCGAAAACGACACTTTCGAAATCGACATGGCGTTTATGATTTAAATAAATGCTTTGCATTTACCCGCGCCTGCGGAACTGCGTACTCGGGTCGGCATAGGGTCACCTTATGCCGACCGCTTACGCTCCGCACGCTCCGAGAGCCGCACCTTGCGGTGAGCAAGTAAGGCTTTTGCGGTACGAAGCAAGCCGCACAAATCGCAGCCCCGTGATTTGCCGTCCGCAAGGACCCGTGCGCAAGCACCGGTGAGCAAGTAAGGCTTTTGCGGTACGGAACAAGCTACATAATTTGTCTTGCAAAAGCAAGAAACAAGCGGCTTTCACCGCTTGTCCCTTTTTACGAATAAAGTTAGAAAATTCTTCGCGCGAGCAGTTAAGGC
>CASEMM010000027.1 GCA_949289095.1 uncultured Eubacteriales bacterium
GTCGGCATGGTCACTATGCGCACCGATCCCACTTCTTCCGCTGTTTCCGCGCTGTACTCGCATTTGGTGCAACTTTCGATATGAGTCGTCCCGTCTTTTGTTACCACTATATCGTGAGCCTCGCTCTCCGTCTTGTCGCAACGCGAGCAGGTGCGACTGTGCGTTCCGTCTCCGCCGTCCGTCCACTCGCTCCACTCATGTCCGAGTGCGGGAACGGATACATCCACCACGCGCTCTATGCAGTACTCGTCAACATAGGCTTGCAAACATTTGCTGCAATAGTAGTATCCGATACTTCCCGCCGTTTCACATGTCGGCTCGACTGCGGGTATATAAGTGATATCGTGATCGCAAGCGTCGGGATCGGGCGTGCCGAAGGAGGACAGCTTTATCCAGTCGAGATTGACGGAGCAAGGCGGCTCGTTGTATGTCGTCGTTTCGCCGTACTCGGAACTATGCATACTCAGCTTTATCGTATGCTCGCCCTCGGTAAGATCGAGAGTGGCTATCTTAGTCGTAATATAGGTATTGAAAAGCTGATCCTGCGTGCCGTACGGCATAGCAGGCATTATCGCCGTTTCGTCCACCGCTCTCGCCTCGCCGCCGTCTACGGATACATCCATGACGTGCGAAAGATTGAGTTCGCGAGCGGCATAGCCTTCTTCGCCCGACGACGTGACTATATAGCTGTTGTTTGCACGAATATAAAGCTCATACTCCGTATCGGCAGCCACGTTTACGGTAAACGTTACGGACGTTTCCTCGTTTATATTGGCTTTCGAGCCTTGGAACGCCGCATAACCCACCTTTCTTCCGCTGTCGACATATTTGCCGTCCACAAGCTCCCACTCGGTTATTCCCGTCGACGTGCTGCTGCCCATGAGCGCAGTCGCTTTTTCTCCCTCATAGACGGAGCTTAAAAGTACGGGGAATTCCTTGTATATGCTGCTGTCGGAGATCAGGGTGACCGCACTGCGGTACTGTCCGCCGACGACATTCACTAAATCGTACGGCTGATTGAAAATGAATTCGCTGTCATCCAAAATGCGGCGGTTGCCCGTCTTTGCATAAGTCGCAATGACTTCGGGGGTAGACAGTTTTTCACCCACGAGGACTTCGCAATCGCCGAGTACGTCTATGCTCGTTATATTGCCGTTATCCAGACCCGTGACTACGCTAATCGGAACGTCACACGTAACCGTCGTTTCGCCTTCCGTGTAGCTGACGGGAACGGACGTCTGACCCTGCGTAAGCGGCGCGGTGGATGCGGTATATCCCGTCACCGCACGCACTTCGCCGTCATTGTACGTCACATTCAGTTTCATACCCGTCATATCGAACGTCGTACCCGTTTCATAGGCTATGAGATACGGCATTTCGGATACGGCGAGAGATACGGGAACGAGAGGCGTGAGCGCGATATTCAATTCGGTAGTCTTGCCTCGATAGCTTACGGAGACCGCTCCGCCTTCCTTCGCGAACGCCGACGGAAGAGTCACCACATAATCTTCGGGAGACAACGTCTGATACTCCGCCTCGATATATTTACCGCCGTACTTCGCAGTTACGACAAGGTCTTCCTCGGTCAATGTCGCCTTACCGTTATCGTATACCTCGACTCCGTCTTTAAGTTTAGCAGATATGGATTTCAGCGTTTCGAGATCGGCTTTCTGTACCGCCGCGAGAGCGGCATCCGACCTCGCCTTATAAGGCAGATACGATCCGAGAGGTACCGCGATGACCGCCACTATGACGGCGACCGCAAGCACTATGCCTACTATGAGTTTTATTTTGCCGAACTTAGTCATCTTTTCCGCCCTCCGTATTTTCGCCCTGTCCGCCGCACGGCTGCGGAGCGGTTTCCGCCGCCGCTTTGGCTTTTCTGTCCTTTATTATGCCGAGCACGAGCAGGAACGCCCAGAACGCACAGCTCGCAAAGGCTATTATGGTAAGGTCTATGAGCAGAGGTTGCCACCATATCCACGGCTCGCCGAGCGATCCGCTGGACACATAGTCAAGGTTTGTCACTGTTGCGGTGTACTCGGCGTTGAGCCACATGTACAGCACGTTTTTGACCGCCTGACGTATCTCGCGATCCATGCGTACGCCCGTTGTGTTCTCTCCGTTTATGCCCGTCGCCATGCCGAGATCGCCGCCCGTGCGGATGGACTCGTTCATGTTCATATACTCATTGTGGTCGCTGAAATCGGTGATTATCGCGCCGCGGAATCCCCACTCGTTGCGGAGAAGTCCGTCCTGCAAGCCTATGCTGCCGCCCGCCCAGCGCGCTCCCACGCGGTTGTAGCTGGACATTATGCCCACACAGCCGCCCTCTTTGACCGCTATTTCAAACGGCTTGACGTATATCTCGCGCAGAGCCTGTTCGCTCAGCCACGAGTAATAGGAATCTCTTCCCGTTTCCGTTTCGGCAACGGCATAATGTTTGAGGAACGCATAGCGGCCTTCCGTCTTCATGCCGTAAACGGCGTTAGCGGCGGCCTTGCCCGACAGCAAGGCATCCTCGCTGTAATACTCGAAGTTTCGCCCGCCGAAGGGAGAACGGTGTATGTTACAGCCGGGTCCGAATATACCCGCAAAGCCGACGTTCTGCATTTCCACGCCGAATGCCGCTCCGAAGCGGAACGCCACATCCTCGCTCCAACTCTGCGCCGTGACGAACGCTGACGGGAATCCCACGCCGCGTCTGTCCATGTTTATGAACCCTCCCGCCTGAACGGGACCGTCTCTGTCCTGAAGTGCGGGCTTACCTACGGAATTTACCGCAGGCGTTCCCGACGCGCTTATGCCTATCATGCCCAGCCCCTCGGAGCGTTTGAGCTGATCGAGCAGAAGATTCCAATCGTCGTCTTCATAATACTCGGGATTACCGAGTTTTTTACCAAGTTCCGTTATACCCGTTGCGGGGTCGTATACTTTGAGTCCGTTGTTCGCTTCAAACGTAACGGGAGTCAGATCGACGGGGTCGCCGAACGCGTCCTTAGTCGCCTCGTTCCACGCTTTCTCGTCATCCGACGTGAACAGATTGTACTCCCTCACGTTTTTCGGAATATCGCGCGCTGCGGTGCGTCCTGGAGCGGACGTCGGGAACGATTCGCGCGTTATGTATGCGACGTTCTGATTGCCGCCCGCGTCGCCCAGACCGTCCACGGACACGCCGTCAACGGCGGCGTCGCCCGTGAAGAGATTATCCACTTCCGCTTCCGTGACGGGGTCGTTATTTATGTTTATCGTGCTTGCGATGTTAAACGCGATCGGGTCGCATCCGTCTTTGACGGTATGGCTGTCCGTGCGCAGCGTGAGTTCGTAGTCGCCCGCGTCAAGCTCGTAACCCGTATTATTGTTTTTATTGAGATCGTAGCAGTCGTAGGAGGCTATGTCGTACATATCCACCGTGATCGTCACGTCCTCGTACTGCCCCGGCTCTATGTTCCCCGTCTTTGCGAAACCGACGAGGGAGACCTCGGACTTTTCAATCTGCCCGTCGTAATAGGGCGGCGTCGCGTATACCTGGACAACGTCCCTCGCCGCGAGGGTACCGCTCGCGTTGGTGACGCGGACGACGATTTCTATCTCTGTATCCTCGGTCACCGAATCGATCTCCGTCGTGCTTTCGGGAAGCACTTCCCAGGTAAACGTGTTATAGGACAAACCGTAACCGAACGGATACTGCACCACGGCATCGAATCCGCTCTTCGTTATCGTTCTGCTCTCGTCCGACGGATCGAGCACCTGCAGCGTTCTGCCGTCCCATATGCCCTCCGCGTCCGCGGTTTCGAACCACTTGTATCCAACGTATATGCCCTCGATATAGTCAACGTAATACGGTCCCGTCGGAACTTCGGGCAGCGAGTTCAGCTTCGTGCCGTCGGGATACAGTCCTTCGGCATTGCCGTAATAGACCACGCCGTCGAAACCGACGTGATTATAGTTGACATGATCTTCCATCGCATACGCATATGTGTCCGCAAAATGCCCCGACGGGGAAACTTCGCCGTACAGCAGCGAGGGCAGACCGGACGCGCCGCGCGTTCCCGTACCGCCGACGACGACGCACGCGTCTATGCCGGGGATCGTTTCGAGAAAGCCGAGCTCGATGACGTTGAGCGCGTTCACCACGACGATGACTTTGCCGTAGTTCGCGCCGACGTATTTAAGAAGCGCTTCCTCTTCCGCGCTTATTTCGAGATATGTACGGTCATTGTCCGTCTCTCCTATCCACTTTGCCTGATATTTCGTCGGATCGGTGGATTCGCCCGCGCGCCGCCCCAGAACTACGAAAGCCGTGTCCGAATACTCCGCCGCTCCGCTGAGCAGAGAATCGGAGTAGTAGTTCTTGTCGTTTATGTCGGGATCGGCAAGCTTGTAGTAACTCGGCCCTCCGCCTATCGCTGCGCCGTAACCCTGAGGACTCAAAAATCTGCGGTACATGGTCGCAAGATCCTCATTGTACTGCACTCCGTAGTTATTCAGACTTTTGAGAAAGTCCACATTAAGACTCTCGTCGTTCGTTTCGGGCACGACCTGTCCCGAACCCGATCCGCCGTACATCCAGTCCACCGACGCTCTTCCGAATACGTTCACCTTGGAATCGGTTTCGATCGACAGCGGGAGAACGCCGTTGTTTTTCACGAGCACGGTGCCCTGCTCCACTATCTCCCGCGACATCGCCTGCCCCTCCGAGCTCGCTTCGTCCTCTTCGAGAATGGGTATAGCCACGGGCGGGCACAGCTGTGCGGATACGACCGTGGACATCGTCGGTTCGAACAGTATGCAGTTTGCCACTATGAAAAACGCAATTATAACTGCAATCGCCGCGAACCCGACAATACGCTTTACCTTCATTTGTTCTCCTCCTTTTATATGTTTACGTCATCATAGCACGCGGGAGCAAAAAAGTATCGCGTTAAGCGTATTCGTGCGAAAATTTATCATAATCGTGAATCGGCGCGCCCGGGCACGGGAAAGATCATGTTCAGATTGAACGCGCCGCCGTCTGCCTTTATCGTCATTTCCCCGTTGTATTTGCGGCATATCATGCGCACGCTCTTCATTCCGTAACCGTGATTCGCCCTGTCCCCCTTCGTCGTCACGGGCAGTCCGTTCTCGAATTCGAGTTTTCCCTCGTATAGGTTGTGTATGTTGACGGAAAGAAATCCCCTCACCTCTTTTACCGAAAGGCTTATCGTGCGTTTGCCGTCCGGGAGATCCTTGACCGCCTCGATAGCGTTGTCAGTCAGATTGCCGAACAAAGCGTACAGGTCGGCATCGGACATAAACGACATGCTTCCGCCCTCCGCCATGCAGGAAAGGCGTATGTTTCTGCGGCTGCACATCAGGCTCTTTTCCGTGAGGATGACGTCGAGAGCGTCGTTGCCCGTCTTGACGACGCTGTCGTAAATGTCTATCGCCCGCTCCATTTCGCCGAGCGTGTTTTCGTCGAGCGAGCTGCGCCCCGCTAGGGAGCGTATCTGGTGGCGCAGGTCGTGGCATTTGAGATTGACGAGCTCTATGTTCTCCTTCGTTATCTCATACTGCTCCCTCTTCTGCTCCCACAGGCGGCTGAGCGCGTCATAATCGCGTTCGAGTTTCCTTCGCAGAGCGACGGCAAACTGAATGTACATCGCGAGCACGCAGCAGAAGATATTGTAAAGATACAGCGCGACGACATATCCCGTGTCGAAATTTCCCGCGCTGTAATAGGTCACGAACGAACTGGACACAACGTCCACGAGCACTATCATCGCGACTACGACAAGCAGCGACGCATGCCGGAGTTCGAGACTGCGCCCCTTGTCCGTCTTTCGCGACGCATACATGAAAGCCGTCCAATACACCCATACATACACGAGCACCCACAGCGCAATGACGAGCAGTCCTGACGTGAATATGAATCCGCTCATGCCGCCCATGCGGGGATCGGTTATTACGTCGCCGTCCCCGTAATTGCCGAACGACGCGCCGCCGTTCAGCCCAGTGAGCACGACGATGAGATCGAACGTCTCATACGCTATATGCTGCACCGTATACCCGGCGATCGCGCAGAACACTATGGTGGAAAACGACTCGGCATAGCATATCATAAGCATGGGTACGGTAAACGCGAACAGTATGATAAACATCGCCGCGCACCACACGGCGTTATACGCGACGACGGGCACGGCGAACGCAAAGCCGAAACACGCCGCAGCGCACAGGACGACGCGCAGCGCGAAACAGCGGCGCCGACGCAGTCCGCACGTCATCAGCGCTTCGGCGACGATGAGTTCCGCCATGAACTGCAATTTATACAGAAAAAGCGGAGTCAGCGCATACATCAGATGCTGCCTCCGTAATAGTCCGCGAGAGCGCGCATGAATTCCTTCTTTTTCAGATGACTGACGGTAAGCTCCCTGCCGTCCACGGTCACCGTAAAGCCGCGCACCGAATCGACGAACGCGAGATTGACGATATAACAGCTGTTGCAGCGCACAAAACCCGCGCCGAGGAGCTGCTCCGCCTTTTTCAGGCTGCCGTATGCGCGTATGTCCCCGTGCGAAGTGTGATACACTATGTCGTGGCTCACTATCTCCGCGTATTTGACGTCGCGGCGGCGCACGGCGCGCGTCACTCCGTCCGACGTGATCATTATCCGATCCGCGCCCGCCACCTTTATCTGCTCTATCGCGCGGCGCAGTTTGAGCGCGAAATTGTCGTATGACACGGGTTTGACGAGAAAGTCGAGCGCGCCCACCTCATATCCGCGGACGGCGAACTGCATCATGTTCGTCACGAACACTATGACGACGGAGGAGTCCGTTTCCCGCAGCTTTTCCGCCGTCTTCATGCCGTCGAAATCGGGCATGTCTATGTCCATGAAAACTATATCGTATCCGCTTTTCGAGGACGCGAGAAAACTCAGCCCGTCCGAAAACCGACTGACCGCGAATTCAATACCCACCCCCCGCACGGAAGCGGAGTAGCGGCGGAGATACTCTTCAAGCAGGTCGCCCGCCCTTTGTTCGTCGTCCACTATGGCTGCGTTTATCATCGTTCTTCCCCGAAACGCCGTTTACGGTTCCCGAAGTGCGTTTCCGTTTTTTATGATAGCACAAAGGCGTGCGCTTGTCAAGACGTTATCATAATCCGCACGCGGGCGACGCGATTATCCGTACGGAGTTTTTATCGCAAAAATCCTTGACAAGCGGAACATTTTAGGTTATACTTGACATAATTTAATAGTGAACCAAAGGCAATGCCTTACAGGAGCAGTAATTCCGTTACGCGTGCACAGAGAACGTCCGGTCGGTGCGAGGACGATGACGGCGGGCGGAACGAACTCACCATAAAGGATGTCAAGCCGCGCACCCAACGGAAGCTCGTCTTCTCAGTAGACTGCGACGTCGCTCCCCGCGTCAGAGGGAAGGGATATGTCAGTATCCTGCAAAGTGCCGCGCTTTCATGTGCGGAATAAGAGTGGTACCGCGGATTTCTCCGTCTCTTAACCGTTTGTTAAGGGGCGTTTTCATTTGCCCCGAAGGAGTTTACGATGAAAAATTGCGACAAGTACGGCAAGAGCTATTACCTGCCTCCCGAGGACTGCACGGACTGGGTGAAAAAGGACAGCATTACCGCTCCACCCGAGTGGTGCAGCGTCGACCTGCGCGACGGCAATCAGGCGCTCGTCACCCCCATGAGCCTGGACGAAAAACTCGAATTTTTCAAACTGCTCGTCAAAGTGGGCTTCAAGGAAATAGAAGTGGGCTTCCCCGCCGCTTCCGAAACGGAATTCAATTTTCTCCGCCGCCTCGTCGAGGATAGGCTCATTCCCGACGACGTGACGGTACAGGTGCTCACGCAGAGCCGCGAGCATATCATACGCCGCACGTTCGAGGCGCTCCGCGGCTGCCGCCGCGCGATAGTGCACCTTTACAACTCCACTTCCGTCGCCCAGCGCGAACAGGTATTCCGCAAGAGCAAGGAAGAGATAGTGAAGATAGCGACGGACGGCGCGGCTCTCGTCAAAAAACTCGCGGAGGAGGACGGCGGCGACTACCGCTTCGAATACTCCCCCGAGTCCTTCACTGGCACGGAGCCGGAATTCGCTCTCGAAATCTGCAACGAAGTCATAAAGGTGTTCGACCCGACTCCAGACCGCAAGCTGATAATCAACCTGCCGAGCACGGTGGAAACGAGCATGCCTCACGTATACGCATGCCAGATCGAATACATGCATAAACACCTCATACGGCGCGACAGCGTACGAATCTCGCTTCACCCGCACAACGACCGCGGATGCGGAATCGCGGACGCAGAACTCGGAATGCTCGCAGGCGCGGACAGAGTGGAAGGCACGCTGTTCGGCAACGGCGAACGCACGGGCAACGTGGACATAGTGACGCTCGCGCTCAACATGTATACGCACGGCGTCGATCCGAAGCTGGACTTTTCGGATCTGCCGTCCGTCCGTGAAACTTATGAACGGCTCACCAACATGACCGTTCCTCCCCGCCAGCCTTATGCCGGTCAGCTCGTATTCACCGCATTCTCCGGCAGCCATCAGGACGCCATCGCAAAAGGGCTTACTTTCCGCAGGGAGACAAAGCGCAGGCTCTGGGACGTGCCGTATCTGCCCATCGATCCGACGGATATCGGCCGCAGTTACGACGGAGACGTGATACGCATAAACAGCCAGTCCGGCAAGGGCGGCATCGGATATATGCTTGAAAACACGTTCGGCTATCACCTGCCCAAAAACATGCGCGAATCCGTCGGCTACGCGGTAAAGAACGCATCCGACCACGCGCACAAGGAACTGCTCCCCGACGAAGTCATGAAAGTATTCTCGGACGAATTCATAAACGTCGAAACGCCGTTTTCGTTCGTGCGCTACGACGTGACGAACGCGGGCGACGGCGTGCGCGCATGCGTCACACTGCGCTGCAAAGGCAAAACCGTCGATTATATCGGATCGGGAAACGGCGCGCTCGACGCCATAGCAAACGCGCTGCAAAACAACATAAACGTAAAATTCGGCAATCTGCAATATTCCGAACACGCTCTGGAAGAGGGTTCGCACTCGCGCGCGGCGGCATATGTCGGCATAACCGACGCTCTCGATCACCGCGTATGGGCAGTCGGCGTGGACAACGACATCATGCGCGCATCCGCCAAAGCTCTCGTCGGCGCGATAAACAAGCTGCTCACAGGCGCTCACTCGTTCGGCGACGCCTGATCCAGAATAAGCGGGATTATTTTCTCGTTATCCCCCGCACCCGTAACCGCGACGACGTCGCAGCCGGGTGCGGCTCTTTTTATTTCTTCCGCGGCTTTCTCCGTGCAGAGAGACACGCAGTCCCCGCCCCTCCCGCGTATCTCTTCCGCGAGATCGTCGGACGATGCCCCCGCATCCGCTCCGCGCGCGCGGAATACGGGCAGAATGACGCTCTTTACTGACGAAAGAACAGCCGCAAACCCGCCGAGAAACTTTCCGAGCCGCTCGTGTGTGTGCGGCTGAAACACAACGAGCGGACGGCGGTATCCCATCGAAAGATATGCCGCCAGCGATGCGGCACGCTCCGTCGGATGATGCGCGTAATCCGAAAACAGCGGTATTCCGTTCACGCTGCCCGCCCGTTGCAGCCGTCTGTCCGCTCCCGTAAAATCCGAAAGCCCCTCGGCTATCTCGCAGTAATCCGCGCCGAACGTCCTCGCCGCGGCAACCGCAAACACGGCGTTCTCCGCATTGTGTCTGCCGGGAACGGAAAGAACGAAACGTCTAACGCCCTCGGGAGTTTTGAACGCCACGCGGCTGCCGCCGCCGTCCGGCGCGAAGTCTATACACGCATATTCGCCCGTGCGCCCCACGCTTACCGTATGCGTCCCCCCTCTGACTGCGGAAGAAAGGGTGTCGGGCACTATCGCAACGGATGAATGCGACGCGAACTCCGCAAATGCGGCGATCACCTCGTCGACGGACGAATAACAGTCGGTATGATCGAGTTCGGCATTCAGCACGACGGCTATATCGGCATGCATATACAGCATTCCGCGTTTGTATTCGCACGCCTCGGCGACAAGCAGATTTCCCGACGCGCTCCCCCTTCTGCCTTTATACGTGCCTCCGAAAAACGCCGCGGGGCGGTATGAGCGCAGCGCGGACGCAAGCATGCACGCCGTAGTAGTCTTGCCGTGCGTCCCTGCGACGGCTATACACTCTCCGAAACACGACGCGGCTTCCGCCAGCGCTTCGGCGCGGCATACGGTGCGTATTCCGCATCGCCGCGCCTCCGCAAGCTCCTCATTGTTCTGCGGCACCGCAGCGGAATACACGACAAGATCCGCGCCCCGCACGTTCTCCGCGCGGTGCCCGCCCGTGAGCAGATCCGAAC
>CASEMM010000028.1 GCA_949289095.1 uncultured Eubacteriales bacterium
CGCATAGTGGAAGAGGGGATAATACTCCTCGAAAACGACGGCACTCTCCCGCTTGCAAAAAGCAGCAGAATAACGGTGCTCGGTAAAAACTCCGCCGATCTCGTTCTCGGAGGATCGGGCTCGAACGCAGGTTCGAGCTCGACCGCCGAGGCGGATGTCGTAGGCAGTCTGGAAACGGCGGGATTCGTGTGTAACCCCGTCACGGAGGCGTTTTACGCGGACGACGCGCGCTCGGGCGGAGGCAGACCGGAAGAACCCGCCATGGGCGACGTCATAACGGGATTCCCCACCGGCGAAACGTCGTCGGGCGCTTACGACAAATCGGTAACGGACAGTTTTGACGAATATAACGACGCGGCGGTGGTCATCATCAGCCGCATAGGCGGCGAGGGCTTCGACCTGCCCCGCACCATGTTCTGGGACGGCGCGGACTATCTCAACTGGGATGCGTCCACGGTAGTACCCGGTGCGGCGAGTGCGGACAGTCACTATCTCGAACTTGACCTTAACGAACAGGCACTGCTTGCCATGGCTTGCGACAGGTTTGAAAACGTCGTCGTGGTGTTCAACAGCGCATCGCCGATAGAAACGGGATTTCTGACGAGCGGGCAATATCCGCAGATAAAGGCGGCTCTCTGGATGGGCGCGCCCGGCGTATCGGGCATAAGCGCACTCGGCAAAGTGCTTTCGGGGGACGTCGTTCCGTCGGGGCATACCGTGGATACGTTTGCCGCCGACTTTACCGCGGACCCGACGTGGCAGAACTTCGGCAACAACAGGGTAAAGAACGGAAATACATATAAGCTGAACGGCAAGGCCGTCGGAGCGTATTATGTTGAGTACCGCGAGGGCATATATAACGGCTACCGCTGGTACGAGACAAAGGGCAAGGAAGCGGGCGGAACGTGGTATGACGACAACGTCGTATATCCCTTCGGCTACGGCAAAAGCTATACCGATTTCGGCTATTCGGTAACGCCCTCCGTCGCTGACGGCACTACTCTCGACGCCGACGGCACGCTTTCGTTTGAAGTGGACGTGACTAACCTCGGGGAAGAGTACGCGGGGAAAGACGTCGTTCAGCTCTACTACACCGCACCGTATACGGAAGGCGGGATAGAAAAGGCGCACGTCGTGCTCGGAGACTTCGCAAAGACGAAAGAGATCGCGGCGGGCGGCAGCGACACGGTCACGCTTTCGATAGACGTGCGCGACATGGCGAGCTACGACTATGACGACGCGAACGGCGACGGTTATAAGGGCTGGCAACTGGACGGCGGAACGTATACGCTTTATGTGACGGAGGACGCTCACGGCTGGGCGGACGAAAACGCGATAAAGTTCACCTACACAGTTCCCGAGAGCGGCTACCGCTATAAAAAGGACGACAAGACGCAGACGGAAATAACCAATCTGTTCGACGACGTAAGCAGCGGCATAGACAGTGATGACTACCTCTCGCGCGCGGGCGGCTTTGCCAATTT
The DNA here is from genome assembly GCA_949289095.1 of uncultured Eubacteriales bacterium. Classification (GTDB taxonomy): domain Bacteria; phylum Bacillota; class Clostridia; order Christensenellales; family Pumilibacteraceae; genus Protoclostridium. The sequence goes on from CASEMM010000028.1 coordinate 1,485, forward strand.
CGACAGGCTGTCGGGCGGATTTTCGGAGGAAAACCGCGCCGCCGATCAGGCGTTCATAGATTCGCTTACCTATAAGCTCGCGGACAAATCCACCGACCCGTGGTATACGGACACGGCTCCCGAGCAGAGCGGCAAAGTGCTCTCGCGCAGCGAAACTACCGTTAAACTGTATGACCTTATAGGCAAGAAGTACGACGACCCGCTGTGGAAGACTCTTCTCGATCAGCTCACCGTCAACCAGCTCGTGGAGCTTATGGCGCAGGGCAACTTCCAGACGATAGCAATAGAGAACATAGATAAACCCCTTACTACGGACGCTGACGGCCCGATGGGCTTTGCTCTGTTCATGGGCAGTAACTCCGTTTACGACACATGTTACTATGCGAGCGAATGCGTTCTCGGCGCAACGTGGAACACGGAGCTTGCCCGCGAAATGGGCGTCATGATAGGTAACGAGGGACTGATAGGCAACGAGGCGGGCGACGGCAGACCTTATTCGGGTTGGTACGCTCCCGCAATGAACATCCACAGATCGCCGTTCGGGGGAAGAAACTTCGAGTATTACAGCGAGGACGGCTACCTTTCGGGCAAAATGGCGCTTAACGTAGTTCTCGGCGCGCGCGAAAAAGGAGTGTATCCCTTCCTCAAACACTTCGTTCTCAACGAGCAGGAGACCAACCGCGACACCGTGGGGCTGATCACCTGGGCTAACGAACAGAGCATGCGCGAGATATACTTCAAGCCGTTTGAAATGTCCGTCAAAGAGGGCGGAGCGACGGCTGTCATGAGCTCGTTCAACCGCATAGGCACGACGTGGACGGGCGGAAGTTACGCGCTCCTTACATCTCTTCTTCGGGATGAGTGGGGATTCGATGGCATGGTGATAACGGACTTCAACCTCAAAGTGTACATGAATGCCGATCAGATGCTGCGCGCGGGCGGCGACCTCAACCTCACGGGTTGGAAAGGTCCGTCTTCCTCGTCCACGCCGACGGATATATCCGTGCTCAGGCGCGCCGCGCATAACATCCTGTATACCGTGGCAAACTCGTGCGCGATGAACGGGTTCGGTGCGAACGTCGTGTGGGGATATACTCTGCCGACGTGGATGGTCTGGCTGATAGTCATCAATGTGGTTCTTCTGGCGATAACGGCAACGCTTGTCGCGCTTACCGTTGTCTTCAAAATGAAAAATAAGAACAAAATATCGAGCGGAGGTAAAAACTTATGAAAACAAAGAGGATAGCGACGGTGCTCCTTGCGGGCGTGCTTGCCGTTGCCGCAGTAGCCGCGTTTACCGCGTGCGGGGATTCGACGGGTACGAGCGGATCGGATACCTACGTCATGGAGGCGGAGTACATCGATCTCGACGACGTTTCGGGAGCGGGCATCTCCAGCGACCAGAGCGGCGTGGACATGATATACGGCGACGGCACGGAAGCGCAGAAGGAACTCGGTTGGAGCAACGGCTATTTCGTCGGCTACACCTATTCGAGCAATCTCGAACTCAACTTCGTGTTCAGTTCGGATAAGGACGCTACCGCCACCGTCATACTGCGACTCGGTTCGGAGCTGGGCGACATCAACCTCGACCCGACCAATTTCTCGGTGATACTCAACGGCACGGAGATAACCTATTCGAGTATGTATGTGGAGAACTCGCGCATAGACTCCATGAAGTTCACCGACAAGACGGTGACTTCGTCGGCGAACATCAAAAAGGGCGAGAACACGCTTACGCTCAAAGTGCTCTCCAATACCCTTATGAACGGCACCACGACGGGCGGACCGTGCGTGGACTGCGTCAAACTTCAGACGAGTGCGAAACTCACCTGGACGGACAAGACGGATAACCCCGACCGCAGAGGTTCGATAGGGGAGCTTGAATAAGAAGTGCCTTAACGGCAACCGATGTAAAAAAACGCCGTAGCGGCGGGGATAACCCGCCGCTACGGCGTTTTGTCATTCAATCATTACGTCCGTTTTAAGTTTATATGCACGGCGTTGCATCGCGGGTCATTCAATCATTGCGCCCGCTTTTAAGTATTGTATCCGAAGCCGTGCATTTTTTGCGCGTTTCGCCG
>CASEMM010000029.1 GCA_949289095.1 uncultured Eubacteriales bacterium
CTTCCGTAATCAAAGCGGGCGAAGAAGCGCTTAAACTCACGCCGGATCTTCTTCCCGTACTCAAAAAAGCGGGTGTCGTTGATGCGGGCGGCCGCGGACTGCTTATCGTATTTCAGGGGTTCTATAACAGCCTGACAGGCAATGAGGAAGTCAACCTTGACTTTGACGACAGCATCAAAAAAGCAGCGGAAGGCAGGCCGGCAAACAATTACGAACAGTTCCACGCCGATCTGACATCGTTGGATTCCATAGAATTCGCATACTGCACGGAATTTTTCGTCATAAATCTCAAACCTTCCACAACCGAATCCGAAGTGGATACGTTCCGTGACAGACTTATGAAGATAGGCGACTGCGTACTCGTCATAAGCGATCCGACAATGGTCAAAGTACATGTCCATACGAATAATCCTGGGCAGGCGCTGTCATACGCTCTCGAACTCGGCGAACTCGACAGGATAAAAATAGAAAATATGCTCGAACAGAACCGCGTTCTTCTTGCGCACAGAGAGCAGCCGGAACTTAAACCTTTCGGCATGGTTTCCGTGTGCTCCGGCGAAGGCATGGCGTCAATATTCAGGGATCTGATGGTTGACGAAATCATAGAAGGCGGTCAGACGATGAACCCGAGCGCGGATGATATCGCCGGAGCATGCGATAAAATAAACGCTGCAGACATATTCGTGTTCCCGAACAACAAGAATATCATTCTCGCTGCGGAACAGGCTAAAGAGATATCAAAACGCAATATCCACGTCGTACCCACGCTGAACGTACCGCAGGGTCTCAGCGCGGTGCTCGCGTTCAATCCTCAGGATACCGTGGACGCAAACATCGAAAGCATGACTGAAGCAATAAGCGCCGTCAAGGTAGGCAGCGTCACCTTTGCCGTCCGCAAAACTTCAATCGACGGTTTCGATCTCGAGAAAGGAGATATTATCGGAATCGGCGACAAGAGCATCATCGCAAAAGGGAACACCCCCGAAGCCGTTGCGGAAGACATTATAGGACAGCTCATGAACGACGACATAAGCACGATAACGCTTTATTACGGATATAAAACGAAAGAAAACGATGCAAACGAACTTCTGAACCGCATTGCGGAAAAGTACCCGGAGTGCGACGTAGACGCGCATGACGGAGGTCAGGCGTTATATTACTACATCATAGCGCTCGAATAATTACGAATCACGGCGGGCGGCAATAACATGCCGCCTCTTTTATTTATGAAACTGGAAGACATCAAAGGATTAGGCGCGAAACGCGCCGAAAAGCTCAGGGCGGCGGGAATAACCGAACCTCTCGATATCATTCTGCTCTTTCCTCGAACCTATTTCGACAAAAACGCCGTCATAGACTGGAAAAATCTGCCTGAAAAGAGCGAAGTGATTTTTCGCGCCGCTCCGTCGGCGCCGCCCGTACGCAGACGGATAAGGCGCGGCATGAGTATAGTGCAGGCGGAATTCGAATCGTTCGGAACGCGCGTAATATGCAAATGGTTCAATCAGGATTATGTTTTCCGCAGACTCTCCGCCGAAAACGAAATTATAATTTCGGGTAAAGTCAGACATTCCGGCAGTATTACGGAAGTGACGTCTCCGCGCATAATCGCAGACAGAGAAGGCGATATCGTTCCGATATATAAACTGCCCGACGGACTCAATCAGCGACTCATGAGCGAAGCGGTAAAAGCTATCCTCGACGGTGTGAATCTGCACAGCTACGTTGACAGACGCACTGCTGCCGCATTCGGTATGACGCCTGTTTCCGACGCGATAAAAGAAGCGCATTTTCCGACAAGTATAGCCGCCGCCGAATCTGCGGCACGCAGCATAGCAACGGAAAATCTCGCATACACGCTGTGCCTTTACAGGCTGCTTAAAAGAAATTCCGACAAACGTTCGTTCGGATATCCGGACCATACAAAGGAACTTACTGCCGCGGTAGCGGGACTGCCGTTCAGATTGACGGGCGAACAATACAAAACTATAACCGAAATCATAAAAAGAATGCGGTCCGACAGCCGTATGAACATACTTATTCAGGGCGACGTCGGCTGCGGAAAGACGGTCGTCGCATTTCTCGCGGCATATTATGCTGCGCTCGGCGGATATCAGACGGCAATAATGGCGCCTACCGAAATTCTCGCGCGGCAACATTACGAAAAAGCAAAGGAGTTCTTCGGACAGTACGGGATACAAACGGTTTGTCTTACAGGTTCTTCCGGCGCGGCCGAGCGGGAAGCGGCGCTCTTCGGAATTGAAAGCGGTAATGCGGCAATAGCCGTGGGCACTCACGCGCTTACGGGAAAAAACGTGCGTTTCCGCAATCTCGGTCTGACAATCACGGACGAACAACACAGATTCGGAGTATGTCAGCGAGGAAGTCTTGAAAACAAGGCAAACGGGGCCGACAATATCGTTATGAGCGCCACGCCCATACCGCGCACGCTTGCTCTCTCTCTGTACGGCAAACTCGAAACCGTAAATATCCGGACTAAACCGTGCGGCAACGGCAATACGATAACCGCGATCGTCCCCGAAAATAAACTCGACGATATGTATCGTTACATCTCACGCAAATCGGAGACCGGAGAAAAAACGTATATCGTCTGCCCCCGTATTGACAGTGACGACGAGATATCTGCAACGGAATTATACAAGGAATTAGCTCGCGGAAAGCTCGGAAAAGCAAAAAGCGCATTACTTCACGGCAGAATGAGCGCAGCCGAAAAAGAAGCCGCCATGACGGCTTTTGCCTGCGACGACGTGTCGGTTCTCGTATGCACCACCGTAGTGGAAGTCGGAATAGACGTGCCCGACGCGACTACGATGGCGATATTCGGAGCGGACAGAATGGGACTGAGTCAGCTTCATCAGCTTCGCGGCAGAATAGGGAGACGCGGACAGCAGAGTTATTGCTTTCTCGTAACCGACAGCCCTGCAGAGAGACTGAAATTTTTCTGCGGCTGTACGGACGGATTCGAACTTGCGGAATACGACTTTAACACGCGCGGCGCCGGCGACTTCCTCGGAACACGCCAGCACGGCAGAGAGGAAACTTTCGCAGGAATAAAAATAGACGCGGAAATGCTGAAAAAAGCGGGTGCTCTGTCCGACGCTATACTGTCCGACCCGGATACGGCGGCTGCGCTCGCCGAACGCGCCGGCAGCAGAGAAGAATTTATTCGTTCTCTTTCACTCAACTGAAAAAATCCGTATCCCGTCAATTACCGAAGCGAAACGCCGGTCACGGCTCATCGCACACCGTAACTTCAGTGCGGACAAAAACGATTAAAATCCGCGAAGCCCGGCGAAACCGTACGAAAATACGTACAGCGCGCATGTTTATTGTTTTCTGCGTTCATGAAACCGCTCGCGGGAAGCCGGCGCGATGCGCGTAAGCGGCGGAAAAATATTCATTCAAACGCTTGACAACGCAAAAGCCCTCTGATATAATTGCTTTAATAGTTTATCGTGATAAAGCATTAAAGCGCAGTGTCATCGGAGAAAAAAATGAGTAAGGTACAATTGCCGTTCGGAATGCAGGACTATCTGCCGGACGACTGTTACAACAAAACAACAGCGGAAAATGCCATATGCGGAATATTTTCCTCATACGGGTATAAAAAGGTGAGCACGCCGGCACTCGAATACTCGGATCTGTTCACATCGGGCAGTATGATGTCCGAAAAACGACTGTTCAAACTGACGGATACCGACGGCAGTCTGCTTGCCATGCGCGCGGACGTCACGATGCAGATCTGCAGAATGTACGTTACGAGCATGACGGGCGTGCAGCGCATGTATTACGCGCTCGATTCATATGAATTTCTCGACGACTCGAACAGCGCGCGCGACCGTGAGTTTGCTCAGACCGGCGTGGAACTTATGGGAGATACGGGCGAGGAAGGCGAACTCGAAGTATTGGAAATGGCTGCGGACGCACTGCTTGCGAGCGGACTTAAAAACTTCACGGTGGAACTCGGTCATGTCGGGTATTTCGACGGACTTGCCGAAGACCTGGGTATAAGCGAAAGTGCGGCGGCAAAACTCAAACGGCTGATAAACAAAAAGGACATGCTTGGCGCAGAACTGTTCTTCCGCGATTCCGGACTGAGCAATGCGAGCCGCGAAAGCATACTGTCGCTCACATCGCTGTTCGGCGGCAGGGAGATACTCGATAAAGCGGAAAAGCTGTGTTCCGGGAAAAAGAGCGCGGCAGCGCTCGAAAAGCTCGGCAGACTGCTCGGAAAACTGGAAAATATGGGACTGGGCAGATATTTCTCCATCGATCTCGGCATGGTGTCCGCAAATAATTACTACACAGGCATAGTGATGAAGGGTCTGTGCGAAGACATAGGCGTGTCCATTCTCGACGGCGGCAGATACGATCAGCTGTGCGCAAGATGGGGCAGCCCGACGCGCGCGATAGGGTTTGCGATAGGAACGCGGCGGCTGCTTGCGGCGCTGCGCGCTCAGGGTAAAAGAGAAAAAGCGCCAAAAGCGGATATAGCGTTTGCCGTAACTGACTGCGACGAAATGACGGTGCGTTCCGTTATCGGGAAACTCAGAAAGAAAAATACGGTCGTGCGCGTATTCGGAGGGGAAGACGAACTCATCGCTTACTGCCGTGCCAAAGGGATAAACAGAGCTCTGCTGTTCGACGGAGCGCCAATTGAATTGACTATCTCCGGGAAAGGAGGTAAAATATGATTACGGTAGCCCTTGCAAAAGGCAGACTTGCGCGCGACGCTACGGAACTGCTCGAAAAGTGCGGACTCGAACTGAGCGAACTCAAAACCGAAACGCGTAAACTCGTGCTTTTCGACGGCAGCGGAAAATACCGCTTCGTATTCGTCAAACCGAGTGACGTTCCCACGTACGTCGAACGCGGAACGGCGGACTTCGGCGTAGTGGGCAAGGATACGCTGCTCGAAGCGGATAAGGACATATACGAGCTCATCGACCTTAAATTCGGCGTGTGCAGACTGTGCGTCTGCGGTTATCCTGATTCGCTGGAAAGAGCGGGCGGAATACTTCGCGTCGGCACGAAATATCCGCATGTCACAAAGGAATATTTCGGAACGCGCGGAAAGACGGTGGACATAATCAAACTGAGCGGCTCTGTGGAACTCGCACCGGTAATGGGGTTGTCCGACGTCATCGTGGACATTGTGGAAAGCGGAAAGACGCTGGAAGCGAACGGACTCGAAGTGCTCGAAGAAGTATGCAAATGCAGCGCACGCGTCGTTGTAAACAGAGTGAGTCTTAAAACGAAAAAAGAACTTGTGCCGCTGTTCGAAAAAATACGCGCGAACGTGTAAAATAACGGTGATAGAAATGTTTATAACCGACAGACAGGAAGGGTTAAAGAGGATATTTTCACGCAAAAAGACGCTGTCCGAGGGCGCGCGAAAAAGCGTGGAAGAAATAATCGCTCTCGTGCGCGAAAAAGGCGACGAGGCGATTGCGGAACTGACGGAAAAATTTGACGGAGTCAGACTCACGCCCGACAACATACGGCTATCGGAGAAAGAGATAGCTGCGGCATACGAAAAGGTACCGTCCGAACTGCTCGGCGCGCTGCGCCGTGCAAAAACAAACATAGAGGCATACCATAAAAAACAGCTTCTTCCGGGTTCGCTCGAAGAAAGCGCGAAGGGCGCGTATACGGGATACATGATAAGACCCGTCGGACGCGCAGGAATATACGTACCCGGCGGCAAAGCGTCTTATCCGAGTTCCGTTCTGATGACTGCCGTTCCGGCGCGGGTCGCCGGCGTGACGGATATAATAATGTGTACTCCCGGAACATCGCCACTTACCGTCGTAGCTGCTGCAGAATGCGGTGTATCTTCGATATATCGCATAGGCGGCGCGCAGGCGATAGCGGCAATGGCTTACGGTACGCAATCCGTGCCGAAAGCGGACGTGATATGCGGACCGGGCAACATGTACGTCACCGAAGCCAAGAGACTCGTATACGGCGACGCGGGTATAGATATGATAGCCGGACCGAGCGAAATACTCATAATCGCAGACGGCACCGCAGATCCGGAATTTCTCGCGGCGGATCTTCTCTCGCAGGCAGAGCACGACGAAATGGCGATGGCAATACTCGTCACACCGGACAGAGCGCTTGCGGAAAAGACGAGCAAAGCCGTTTCGCGCAGACTTGCGGATCTTCCGAAAGCGGCAATTGCCGGTAAATCGATAGAGAAATTCGGAACGATAATAACCGCCTCAAATCTACGCGAGTGCGCGGAAATTTCAGACGAAATCGCACCCGAACATCTCGAACTGTGCGTATCGGATCCCGAATCGCTGCTTCCGCTTGTTCACAATGCGGGCGCTGTATTCATGGGGCACTGGTCGCCCGAACCGCTCGGGGATTACTATGCCGGAACCAATCACGTTCTGCCGAACGGCGGTACGGCAAGATATTTCTCCGCTCTCGGCGTTTCGAATTTCGTGAAGAGAATAAGCCTTATAAAATATGACAGGGACGCGCTGCTCGGCTGCGCGGACGACATAATCGCGCTCGCCGAATCGGAGGGGCTGGAGGCACATGCCCGCTCGATCAGAGTGAGAAAGGAAAGTGTAAAATGAGAAAATCGGAAATCGAGAGAAAAACAAAAGAAACGGATATATATGTCTGCCTCGACCTCGACGGTACGGGCAGAGCGGACATAGATACGGGTATCGGTTTTTTCGATCACATGCTGACCGCGCTCGCCGTACACGGCAGACTCGATCTCGTCGTAAAATGCAGCGGCGATCTCAATGTCGACGGACATCATACCGTAGAAGATACGGGCATCGTAATCGGAAAAGCTCTTTACGAAGCGTTCGGCGATAAAAAGGGGATAGAGCGATTCGCCTGTGCTACCGTTCCTATGGACGAAGCGCTCGCACGCTGCGCGCTCGACATATCCGGCAGAGCATATCTGTGTTTCGACGCACCCTCTCTTAAAGGAATGATAGGCTGTTTTGACGCTGCGCTGACAGAGGAATTTTTTGAAGCAATGTGCTCGAACGCATTCTTCTGCGTACACATAGACGAACTGCGCGGAAGAAACGCGCACCATGTCTGCGAAGCGATTTTCAAATCATTCGCACGCGCGCTCCGCGCAGCAAAATCCGTAACAGGCAGCTCCGTTCCAAGCACGAAAGGCAGCATATGACGACGATTTTCCCGGCAATAGATATATTCGACGGAAAAGCCGTACGTCTGCTTGGCGGCAGCTATTCCGACATTACCGTATACGGCGACCCTCTCGATACGGCAAAAAAGTTCGCCGACTGCGGTGCGGAATGGGTACACGTCGTGGATCTGAACGGTGCGGAAGGCTCGGGCAATAATTTTACGGTGATAGAGAGTATTGCCGCGCATACACCGCTTAAAGTACAATCGGGAGGAGGTCTGCGGAACGCGGAAAGAGTTAAATCGCTGTTCTCCGCCGGTGCGGCGCGCGCAGTTCTCGGCACCGTCTGCGTATCCGACCCGCAGCTTACTCAAACAATGCTCGACGAATACGGAGAACGCATAGTATGCGGTCTAGACGTAAGAAACGGGAAAGTGGCGATACGCGGCTGGAAGGAAACGGCGGCGCTCACGCCCGACGAGCTCGGCGGACGGCTGTGCGGAATGGGTGCAAAATACTTTCTGTTCACGGACGTTTCCCGCGACGGTATGCTCACCGGAGCCGACGTGAAATCAACGGCGGAACTGCAAAAGCGGCTCGGCGCATGCGTAATTGCGAGCGGCGGCGTTTCCGGCATGGACGACATACGCGCGATAGCGGACGCCGGGATATACGGCGCAATAATCGGAAAAGCGTATTACGAACATAAAATAGACTTGAAAGAGGCACTTAATTATGTACGATCTTAAATTCGGAAACGACGGACTCATTCCGGCGATAGCCGTGGATGCGGTAACCAACGAAGTTCTCATGCAGGCATACATGAACGAGGAGGCGCTCCAAAAGACGCTGGAAACGGGCGAAGTATATTACTGGTCGCGCAGCCGCAGCAAACTGTGGCACAAAGGCGAGGAGAGCGGGCACATACAGAAAGTGAAATCGGTATTTGCGGACTGCGACCGCGACTGTCTGCTTCTGTACGTCGAACAGGCTGGAGGCATAGCCTGCCACACGGGAAACAGATCCTGCTTTTTCAATGAGATAAAGCGGTTCGGCGACGCATCCGGCAACGTCAGAGTGCTGCGTGTGCTTGCGGACACGATAAAGGATCGCGCAGAGCATCCCAAAGAGGGCTCGTATACGGATTATCTGCTTGCCAAAGGCGTCGAGAAAATATGTAAAAAGGTAGGCGAAGAATCTACCGAAACGGTAATAGCGGCAATGAAAGGGGACAATGCAGAACTCTCCAACGAAATAGCCGACCTGCTGTATCATCTCTTCGTACTCATGTATGCACGCGGCACGGACTACACGGACGCGCTCAAAGTGCTCGAATCGCGCCACGACTGCGGAGCGGACACGCCCGCGCGCGAAGCAAAACCGACTAAAAAGAAATGACATACAAATGCGGCAGCATCGGCAGTCGCACAAAAGTTTGGAAAAAGTGTGAAAAAAGTTTAGAAAAATCGTTGACAAAGATTGCGGTTTTTAATATAATAGTTTGGCAAGTGACGAAAATAAGGAGGTGCGAGATATATGGCAGTACCCAAGAGGAAGCAATCCAAACAGAGAAGCAGCACCAGATATGCTCAGTGGAAAGTCAAACCGGTAGCTCTCAGCGAGTGCCCGCAGTGCCACGAACTTAAAAGATCTCATCAGATCTGCCCTAAGTGCGGATACTACGACGGAGTGCAGGTAGTGGAGCAGAAAGAAGAAAAGAAATAATCTCTCATGACCCTTTACTTGTAAAGGGTCTTTTGTTTGCAAGGGGTCAGCATATGAAAGCATATATCGACGTAATGGGCGGGGACAGTCCCGAAAAAGTAATAGAGGGAGCGACAGCCGCCGCTGCCGCACATCCGGATATTACGATCGTTCTGACCGGCGATGAAAAACTCATAACGAAAACCTTATCCAGCATGTCCGGAATGCCGGGAAATATTTCCGTCGTAAACGCCGAAGAGACCATCACCAACGACGATTCTCCCACGATGGCAATAAAGACCAAAAAGAACTCATCTCTCGTCAAATCATTCTGCATGCTCAGAGACGACGCAGACGCGCTCGGGCTTATCTCGGCAGGCAGCACGGGAGCGGTACTTACCGGCGCGACTCTTATTATAGGCAGAATGGACGGCATTTACCGTCCCACGCTGATAGCGCAGCTCCCGACAATGGACGGCGGCTCCGTATGTATCGCGGACAGCGGTGCGAATATGGATTCGCATCCCGAATGGCTCGTACAGTTCGCCGTCATGGGCAGCGCGTATATGCGCGCGGTCACGGGCAAACAAAATCCTACCGTTGCACTGCTCAACGTCGGAACGGAAGAACACAAGGGCAATGCCCTCGTGCGTGAAACGCACAAACTTCTCGCGTCCGGCAATCTCAATTTTGCGGGTAACATGGAGGCACGCGACACGCTCACCGGCAAATACGACGTGGTCGTATGCGACGGATATGACGGAAACATTCTGCTCAAAGGCAGCGAAGGCGCCGCAAAGATGGTAATGAAGTCGCTCAAAAACGCGGTCATGTCATCCGCGCGGGCAAAAATAGGTTATCTGTTCATGAAAAAGGCGTTCAAGAAACTGCGTCACGACATGGACTACAACAATTACGGAGGAGGCGCGTTTCTCGGGACCAAAAAGCCAGTAATCAAAGCGCACGGTTCTTCCAACGCCGCCGCCGTTGCGCAGTGCGTCGAACAGCTCATCAAACTACGGGACGGCGATGTTCTCGCAACAATAAAGCGCGGAATATCAGAAAGCGGAAAATGACGGAAAATGAAATAAATAAAGTCGAACAAATCATCGGATACGCGTTCACGCATAAGTCTCTGCTTGAACGCGCATTTGTTCATGCCTCGTATGCGAACGAACACGGCATTCCTTCATACGAACGGCTGGAATTTCTCGGCGACGGAGTTCTCGGACTGATAATCGCGGAGCTTCTTTATAAAACCGGCGGTGACGAAGGAGTTATGACCGTGCGGCGCAGCATGATAGTGTCCTCCGACCCTCTCGAAGACGCGACAAGACGCGCTGGATTGGATCATTTCATCTTATACGGCAACGGCGAACGCGCAAACGATCACTCGGACAGCAAGGTACTTGCCGACGTTTTTGAAGCGGTTCTGGGCGCGATATATCTCGACGGCGGTTATAAAGCTGCTTCCGATTTCGTCTGCCGTTTGCTCGGCGAGCGAATAAACGAAGTGGCTTTCGGTTCGGACAGCATCAATTATAAAGGCAGATTGCAGGAATATTGCCGCGCGCATAAACTCGGCGACGTGGTTTACGAACTTATTTGCGAAACCGATAAAAACGGCAGACCGTATTTCTGTTCGCGCGTGACTGCGGGCGGCGTAACGGCAGAAGGCGAGGGCAGACGGAAAAAAGACTCGGAAAAAAATGCGGCAAAATACGCGCTCGAAAAACTTGCGAAACAAGGGCAATAATATTGCTTTTGCGGGCGGCTTATGGTATAATCATTCCTGAGGTTGCTTAAAAGTGAAATTCAAAAAAATGGAAATAAACGGATTCAAATCCTTTGCCGACAAGACGGAAATAAAGTTCGGCGAAGGAGTCACGGCTATCGTCGGTCCTAACGGGTGCGGCAAAAGCAACGTGGCGGATTCCATCCGTTTTGCTCTCGGCGAACAATCTTCAAAAACGCTCCGCGGCGGCAATATGCAGGACGTTATTTTCGGCGGTACGGAAAAACGCAAGTCGCAGTCCTTCTGTGAAGTCTCTCTGTATTTCGACAATACGGAGCATATTTTTCGTGATCTCGATTATAACGAAGTCGTAATTACGCGCAAACTTTTCCGCAGCAATGAAAGCGAATATCAGATAAACAAAACGCCGTGCCGCCGTATGGACATTATCGAAGCACTGCGCGACAGCGGCGTCGGAAAAGAGGGATATTCCATCATAGGACAGGGCAAAGTGGATGAACTTATTTCATCAAAGCCCAAGGACCGACGCAGCATATTCGACGAAGCGGCAGGCATTTCAAAATTCAAGGCCAAAAAGCAGGAAGCGGAAAATCGTCTCGTTCGCACGCGCGACAGTCTTTCCAGAATAACAGACATACTTACGGAAAAAAGCGACCGTCTCGCACCGCTCACCAAACAAGCGGAAAATGCGAGAAAATATCTCCAGCTGTGCGAACAGCTCAAAAATTACGAAATCAATATATATCTCCGTCAATACGAAACGACGACCGAAACGAAAGATATAATCATACGCAGACGCAACGAGATAATCGCACAACTCGAAGAGTGCCGCAAAGCAGGCGAAGCTGCCGTGGAAAATTATAACCGCGCGATGGAAGAACTGAACAATACCGACGAAACCATTGCGAAACACAACGAAGAACTCGTCAGCCTTTCCGTCGCACAGGCGCAGAACAGCGGTCAGCTCGATACGCTGCTCAGTGAAATCAGATACATAACCGAAAGATGCAACGGATATCTCTCAGACATCGCCAGATACGAAGCAGACATTCGCAACGCAGAAGAAGGAATAGCAAAGGGACAAGCGCTCCTCCTGCAAAAAAACTCCGAAATTTCCGCGCTGCGTGAAAAAGCCGACAAAACGGATTCGGATTGGCGTGAAATAATGGATAAAATCGCTGCGTCCGAAGGAGCGGAGGAAAAAAGTCACAAGTCGCTTATGGATGCGATGGAAAAGCTCACCGAGATAAAAGCCAACATGAGCAAACTGCTGACAGAAAAAGAGTCTCTCGGCGCGCAGATCGACGCTCTCCGCGCTAAAACGAGTATCACGGAAGCCGCTAACGCAGATAAAAAGAAAACTGCCGCCGCGCTCGGAAAACAACTCGCAGAAGAAAAATCAAGGCGCGCGGAACTAGGTAAAACCATCGACGAAGCTTCCCGTAAAAACAACGAAAATCTCATGCGTCTGTCAGAGCTTAACAAGACGCTTAACAAAATCAACGAAAAATACTACACGACGCTCGAACGACGCAACCTTTATACCAAACTGCGCGACGAAAACGGCAGTTTCGAACGCAGCGTATCCAGACTGCTTGCCGCGGCAAAGACGGACGCAGAACTGTCGTCGCGCATCGAAGGCGTTGTGGCTCATATAATTTCCGTTCCCAAGGCATACGAAACCGCGATAGAAATGGCTCTCGGCGGCGCAGTGCAAAATATAATAACGCGAACGGAAGACGAAGCAACGTATAT
>CASEMM010000030.1 GCA_949289095.1 uncultured Eubacteriales bacterium
GGACGTGGAGTGGACGAAGAAGCGTTTGCCGTAGTAGTAGCGCACGAGAGTGAAGAACTTGGTGTTGGTGTGCAGTGCGACGGCTTTGAACCCGCAACCCACGCAGTAGTCTATCGCGGCGGCGAGCAGTCGGCTGCCCACGCCCGCGTTTTTCATGGACGGGTGAACGCCGAAACGGTAGATGTACGCGAGGTCGTCCGTCAGCTTTTTGACTCTTATCGAGCCTATGACGCTTCCGTCGGGAGTGACGGCGACGAACACCGCGTTCTTTTTGATGTCGTCGTTTATATCGTCTATGCTTTCGGTGAGCGCGTGCAGTTTATAGGTGTTGCCTATGTCTTCGAGGTAACCCGAAAATGCCGCGTGCATGATTATCTGTATCTCTGCGGCGTCGGCGGCGGTGGCGCGGCGGATGTAATATTCCGTACTTCTGTCCATAACTGCCTCCCGCGTCAGTTCTTCATAAGCAGATACATGACGGCTTTTTGCGCGTGCAGTCTGTTTTCAGCCTCGGGGAATATGCGCGACTGCGCGCCCTCCATGACCTCGTCCGTCACTTCTTCGCCGCGGTGAGCGGGCAGGCAGTGAAGGAATATCGCGTCGGGAGCCGCCTTAGCCATCATTTCGGCGTTGACCTGCATGGGCATGAGAGCCGCTTCTTTCGCGGGGTCTTTTTCCTGACCCATGGAGAAGAACACGTCGGTATACACGGCGTTCGCGCCGCTTATAGCCTCGTCTATGTCGTCGGTGACGACTACTTTCGCGCCGCCGAGCGCGCCTTTACGCGCCGCTTCCACTATCTCACTGCGCGGACCGAGACCCTTGGGCGAGCATATGGTGACGTCCATGCCCACTTTCGCACAGCCAAGCATAAGCGAGTTCGCCATATTGAATCCCTCGCCGAAGAACACGAGTTTCTTGCCCTCGAACGTGCCGAACTCCTCATATACGGTGAGAAGATCCGCAAGCACCTGGCAGGGGTGGAAGTCGTCGGTAAGGCCGTTGATGACGGGTATGTGACCGTACTCGGCAAGCTCGTCGAGATCGGACTGCCTGAACGTGCGTATCATTATCCCGTCTATGTTCATGCGCTCCATGACGCGCACCGTGTCGCGTATGGGCTCTCCGCGCCCGAGCTGTATATCGCGGGAGGAGAGAAAGAGGGGATAGCCGCCGAGCTGCCTGATGCCCTGCTCAAAGGATATGCGCGTGCGCGTGCTCGACTTTTCGAATATCATGGCGAGCGTTTTGCCCGCAAGGTATTTGTGTTCGATGTGCGCGTACTGCTTGCGTTTAAGCTCCTCCGCGCATTTGAGTATTTCGAATATCTCTTCGGACGAATAATCCATAAGCGTCAGCATGTGCTTATTCTTGACGCTTCCGACAGGTTTGTACTCTTCGTATTTCATTGTACTGCCTCCGTTTGGGGAATGGGTATGATTTCAGACGTTGGTGTTGGAGAAGATGGTTTCCAGCTTATCCGTAACGTCGTCTATTTCCTCGCGGGTTATGATGTACGGCGGGGCTATACGCAACGTGTTGTGTCCGCACGTTCCGATGACCACGCCGAGACTGAGCATTTTTCCCGCCACCGCCGCGACGCTGACGCGCTCGTCCAGCTGAATGCCGCGCAGAAGACCTTTGCCGCGTATGTCGAGAACGAACTTGTGCCGCGCGAGCTTGCTCGAAAGCTGATCGGCGAGGTAGTCGCCCGTTTCGGCGACGCGTTCGAGCAGTCCGCCCTCCTGCAATTTGCCGACGACGACGTTCGCCGCCGCGCAGGCGAGGGGATTGCCGCCGAAAGTAGAGCCGTGGTCGCCCGGTCCGAGAACTTCCGCCGCGTCTCCGCGCGCCAGACAGCACGCGATGGGAACGCCGCCGCCCAGCCCTTTTGCGAGGGTGACTATATCCGGCTGAATGCCGTAGTGCTCGAAGCAGAAGAACTTGCCCGTTCTGCCCGTGCCCGTCTGCACTTCGTCGAGAATGAGAAGTAATCCCTTTTGCTTTGCGAACGCATACGCACCCACGAGATAGTCATACGTTGCGGGGCGCACACCGCTTTCGCCCTGTATACATTCGAGCATGATCGCGCCGACGTCGGGAGTCGTCGCCTCGCGCAGTGCGTCGAGATCGTTGAACGGAACGTATTTGAATCCGCCGGGCAGGGGAGCGAAAGGCGCGGAATACTTTTCCTGACCCGTCGCGGTCACCGTGGCTATCGTCCTGCCGTGGAAGGACTCCTTGGCGGTAAGAATGGTCGTTCTGCCGCTACCCGAGTCGCTTGCGAGCTTGCGCACTATCTTTATGGCGCACTCGTTGGCCTCCGCGCCGCTGTTGCACAGAAACGCGCGGGTGAACATTCCGTCGCGTGTGAGTCTGTCTATAAGCTCCGCCTGCGGGACGTTGTAGTAGAGGTTGGATGAGTGGATTATTTTTCCCGCCTGCTCGCTTATCGCTTTGACGAGGTCGGGGTCGTTATAGCCGAGGCAGTTTACCGCGATTCCGCCGAAAAAGTCGGTATACGCATGCCCCGCGGTGTCATACAGCGTGCAGCCCTCACCGCGCTCGAAGCATACGTTACTGCGCTTGAACACCTTCATGCAGTGGTCTTTTTCTATTTCCTTTATCCTTTCGAAGTCCATCATGATCTTTATTCCTTTATAAGCGTTCCTATGCCCCTGTCGGTGAACAGCTCGACGAGTATCGCATGGGGGATAGTACCGCGCACGATGTTGACGTGCTTTATCCCGCGCCTTACGGCGGTAACGCAACCGCGCACTTTGGGTATCATTCCGCCCGATATCGTTCCGTCCTCTATCATGCGTTCGACGTCCGCGACGCTAACTTCGGGCATGAGCGTGGAGGGGTCTGCGGGGTCGCGGCGTATGCCGTCTATGTCCGTGAGGAATATCAGCTTATGCGCGCCGATAGCCGCGCCTATCTCGCCCGCGGCGGTATCCGCGTTGATGTTGTAGCCCACGCCGTTCGCGTCCGCGCCGATAGAGGCAATGACGGGAACGTAATCTTCCAGGCAGAGGTCCTCTATCATGTCAGCGTCCACGGAAGTGATCTGCCCGACGTAGCCGTAATCCACACCGTCTGCGGGCGGCTTTTTGCGCACGCGTATAAGTCCGCCGTCCTTGCCGCTGAGCCCGACTGCCCGCACGCCCATAGAGCCGAGCAGGGAACAGATGTTCTTGTTGACCTTGCCGCAAAGCACCATCTGAACTATATCCATGGTCTCTTCGTCGGTGACGCGCAGTCCGTTTATGAACTTGCTCTGTTTGCCGACGCGGCTGAGCATTGCGTTTATCTCCGGACCGCCGCCGTGTACGACGACGGGGTACACTCCCACCGTTTTGAGCGCGGCGACGTCCTGCATGATGGTCTTTATTATCTCGGGACTGTTCATCGCGTTGCCGCCGTACTTGATGACGACGTATTTGTTCGTGTACGCGCGTATGTACGGGAGCGCCTCGACGAGCGTCTGCGCTTTCTGTATGATGTTGTCGTAATTGTCGATCATGTTTATTGCCTCACAGGTGCGTGCCGACGAGGGGAAGCCCCTCCGTTTCGCTGAGTCCGAACATGACGTTCATGTTCTGGATCGCCTGACCGCTCGCGCCCTTTATAAGATTATCTATACAGCTGACGACTATCAGTCTGTTCGTCTTCTGCTCGCTTATCGCGCCGATGTAGCAGCAGTTACTGCCCGCCGCCCACTTTATCTCGGGCAGCCTGCGCGCGGTGTAGTGCACGAACGGCTCGTTTTCGTAAACGGCGAACGCACCGTCCGCGTCCTCGATCGTCTTTCCGGGCATAAGATCGCAGTATATAGTGGCGAGTATGCCGCGCTTTAAGGGAAGAAGGTGAGGGGAAAACGTCACTACCGCGCCCGTCTTTTCCTCTATCTCCGTCGTGTGCCTGTGCGTGCTGACGGAGTACGCCTTGAAGTTGCCAAGCACCTCGTTCGCGTTATATGCGACGTCCGCCTTTCTTCCCGCGCCGCTGACGCCGCTCTTCGCGTCGATTATCACCGTGCGGGGGTTTATCACTCCGCTTTGCACAAGCGGGCGCACCGCAAGAACGCTCGCGGTGACGTAGCAGCCGGGATTGCCTATCAGCCGCGCGCCGCGTATTTTGTCGCGGTTGATCTCGGGCAGGCCGTAAACCGCTTTTTCGAGCAGATCGCGGCGGGGGTGCTCCTTTTTATATGTGCTTTCGTAAAGCTCGGGGTCGTCGTAGCGGAAGTCCGCCGACAGATCGATGACCTTAGTGCCCGCGTCCGCCAGTCTGCCGCAAATTTCCGCGCTTTCGCCGTGAGGCAGACACGCGAACACCACGTCGCACTCTGCGGCTTTGTCCGTATCCACGTCCGCATACGTCATGTCGCCGTACGCACCGTACAGCGTGGGATATACCTCGGCGACGCACTTTCCCGCCATACTGCGGGAGGAAGCGTAAACGACGCGCGCCCCGCCGTGCGAGGCAAGCAGACGCATAAGCTCGAAACCCGTATATCCGTTTGCTCCAATAATACCGACCTTAATCATCGTGATCTCTTCCTTATAAAGCGCGTAAGATCGCGCCACACTGCATATTATACGCCTATCCGCATATTTATGCAAGCGTTTTAGGGGATAAAGCGAGGGAAAAATAAATATTATACGGAGCGCGCGCACGCGCAACGCTTGCAAGACGAAGCGAAAAGTTGTATAATCGTGATATGAAAATAGAGCTGAAAAACGTGACGAAGACGTACGATCCGGACACCAAAGGCATAGAGGACGTGACTCTTACGGCGGAGGGCATGCTGGGCGTCGTCGGCGAGGCGGGCGCGGGTCTGCACACGCTTGCGGGAGTTATCGGCGGCGTGCTGGACACGGATTCGGGAGAACTGCTTTTCGGCGGAAAGGTGATGAACGACGTTCCGCCCGAAAAGCGCAACGCGTTTTACTCGGACAGGATGACGCCGCCGCTGAAAGGCAGCGTCATGCGCAATTTAACTTACGGCGTGCGTCTGCGCGGCGCGGGTAGACGTGAGGCGGAGGAAGCCGCGTTAGCGGCGGCGGAGCACTGCGGGATCGAGAAACTGCTGACGAAGGGCGCGCGCTCTCTTCCATACGGCATGCGCCTGCGCGCGGAGCTTGCCCGTATGGAAGTGCGCCGAGCGGACGTCGCGCTGTTTTACGATCCGTTTTTCGGCGCGGAGGACATTGCCGAGGCGTCGGAGCTGATAAAAAGCGCGGCGGAAAGGACGGGCTGTACTGTTATCGCTTTTTCTCCGCGCGGCAGCGAGCTCAAATATCTCGGTGACGAGTGCGCGGTAATGCGCAACGGCAACGTGATAAGATCGGGACGGACGGCGGACGTTCTTTCCGACCCGAAAACGGCGTACGTGGCGTGTTTTACGTCCGACGTACCCGTAAATATAGTACATGACGGCGGCAAGACGTATGCCGTCCGTGCGGACGATGCGCGCCTGACGGCGGGCGACATTCCCGTGATTTCGAGCGGCTTGGGATATACCGCACTACACGCGGGCGAGGACGAGCCGCCTTTCGTTGTCAAGGGCGAAACGAGCGAGCGCACGGCGGGTTACGTAACGGAAAGGCGCATGCTTCTTTGCGACGAACGCGGCGACGGCGAAACGAGCGAGGGGGAAGCGGAGTAAGCGCATAAACGGCGCGGAAACGAAGCGGCGGCGAGGGCGAAAATATACGAGGGCGAAAATATATGAAATTTAATGAGAAAAAATGTAAAAGCCCCCTTGATAAATGCGTACTTTTATGATATAATACAACAGGCGGGAGTGGTAACATCCCGCATAACTTTATAATTCACCTACAAAGGGGGATTTATGACAGACAGCGAGTATCAATATTACTTCCATGCGGGCACGCTGCAAACGGCGTATGAGTATCTCGGATGTCATTACGACAGAAAGACGAAACGTGCCGTATTCCGCGTGTGGGCGCCTCATGCGACGTCCGTTTCCGTCGTGGGCGATTTCAACTACTGGAACCGTACCGCCAACTATATGTACCGTATAACGGACGACGGCATATACGAAGGCATAATAGACGGCGTGGAAGAATATCAGATGTATAAGTACTGCGTGCGCGGCAGGAACGGAAGCGAAACGGAAAAGGCGGACCCGTACGCGTTTTTCGACGAAACGCGGGGAAGCACCGCGAGCAAAGTGGTCGCGCTGGACAACTTCTGGTGGGACGACAAGGAATGGATGACCGAGCGCGCCAAGAAGGATCCGTACTCCGCTCCGATCAGCATATACGAATGCAACATAGCGAGCTGGCGCAAGTACCCCGACGGCAACAACTACGATTACCGCAAATTCGCCGACGAGATAGTGTATTATCTTAAATACATGAACTTCACTCATCTCGAACTCATGGGTATAGCGGAGCACCCGTACGACGGTAGCTGGGGCTATCAGGTGACGGGCTACTACGCTCCGACGTCGCGTTACGGCCGCCCGGAGGACTTTGCGTACCTCGTGAACAAGTGCCACGAGAACGGCATCGCGGTCATTCTCGACTGGGTGCCCGGGCATTTCCCCAAGGACGAGCACGGACTGTATATGTTCGACGGCGAGCCGTGCTACGAACCCTCTCATCCTCTCCGCGCCGAGCACAAGGAGTGGGGAACGATGTGTTTCGACTACGGCAGGAACGAGGTAAAGAGTTTCCTCGTATCCAACGCCATGATGTGGTTCGACAAGTATCACATAGACGGACTGCGCGTGGATGCCGTCGCAAGCATGCTCTATCTCGACTACGGCAGAACGGAATGGGAGCCCAACAAGTACGGCGGCAGAGAGAATCTGGAAGCGATAGACTTCTTCCGCTACCTCAACACGGCGGTTTTCGGACATTATCCCGGCGCGCTCATGATAGCCGAAGAGTCCACTGCGTGGCCTATGGTCACCAAGCCCGCCGACTGGGGCGGACTCGGTTTCAACTTCAAGTGGAACATGGGCTGGATGAACGATACGCTTCAATACGTCAAAGCCGACCCCTATTTCCGTCACTATAAGCACAATCTGATGACGTTCTCCATGACGTACGCGTTTTCGGAGAACTACGTCCTTCCCATATCCCACGACGAAGTGGTATACGGCAAGGGTTCTCTCATAAACAAGATGCCCGGGGATTACGATCTCAAATTCGCGGGCGTGCAGAATTATCTGCTTTATATGTTCACGCATCCCGGCAAGAAACTGCTGTTCATGGGCTGCGAGCTGGGGCAGTGGTCGGAGTGGAACTGGCAGCGCGATATAGACTGGCTGCTGTGCGAATTCCCCAAGCATCAGGGTTTGCAGCGGTTCGTCAAGGAGCTTAACTGGATATACCGCACGACTCCCGCGCTGCATGAGATAGAGAACAGCTGGGACGGATTCGAATGGCTGGTCGCGGACGACGCCGATGCAAACGTATTCATATACGAGCGGCGCGACAGGGCCGGGAACCGCGCGCTTATCGTGCTGAATTTCGCGCCCTGCGACTGGAAGGGGTATCGTCTGCCCGTCAGTCCCGGCACATATACGCGCCGTATGCGCACGTCGTATTACGGCTGGGACATGGAACCGGTCGTTATGGAATCGGAAGAAGTTCCCGCGCGGGGAAAGACGGACAGCGCGGTCATGGATATAGAGAGCATGAGCGGATACATATTCACGGCGCCGCCGTGCGGGGAGAAACCCGCTAAGAAAAAGAGCGCTGCCGGGAAGGGTTCGCGCAATAGTGCGGCGTCAGGGGCAAAAGCGCCCGCAAAGAGACGTGCTACGGAAAATAAGACAACGGGCAAAAAGAGATAAGGAGGATTACGATACATATGGCAACCCGAAAGACGGCGCGCGCGGCAAGCGCGAACAGGAAAACCGCGGCTAAGACCGCGTCGAAAAATCCGAAATCCGTACCCGCACCGCGAAAGGTGCCCGACAAGCCGCGCATACTGTTCGTGGCGGGCGAGTGCAATCCCTTTTCGCAGACGGGCGGACTGGGTGAGGTGGCAAGCTCGCTGCCCATTGCGGTGAATGAGCTCGGCACGGCGGAGATGGCGGTGGTCACTCCTCTCTACGAATGCGTTGACGAGAGATACCGCAAGGATTTCACGTTCATATGCCACATAAACGTGCCCGTCGCGTGGCGCAGTCAGTATGCGGGACTGTTCAAGTACGTGTATCGCGGCGTGACGTATTATTTCATAGACAACGAGTATTACTTCAAGCGCGCGGGGATTTACGGGTATTACGACGACGCGGAGCGCTATGCGTTCTTCTGCCGCGCGGTGCTCGAACTCATGCCGTATATGGACTTCAAGCCGGACGTCATTCATTCCAACGACTGGCATACCGCGCTCGTGCCCATATACTACAAGCTGTATTACATGTATGCCGAGCCGGAAAGGTACGGCTGGATACAGAATCTCATAACGATACACAACATCGAATACCAGGGCAAGTATGACGGGCACCTTCTCGAAGACGTGTTCGGCATTGCGGGTCATCAGTATTTCACTCTCGAATGGGGCGGCTGCGTCAATCTGCTTTTCGGCGCGATGGCATACGGCGACCGCATATCCACCGTTTCCCGCACCTATGCCGAGGAGCTCAAAACTCCCGAACACGCGTGCGGTCTGCAGGACGCGGTCAAACGCTTTGCGTATAAGATGACGGGCATACTGAACGGCATAGACACCGTCGTTTACGATCCTGCGCATGCGCCCGCGCTGTTCGCGCATTACGATGCGGAGCACCCCGAGGACAAGGTGAAGAACAAGACGGGCGTGCAGAAGATGCTCGGTCTGCCAGAGCGCGAGGACGTGCCCATGATCACCATGGTGTCCCGCCTTGCATGGCACAAGGGGCTGGATATTCTCAAACAGGCTATGCCGCGCATAGTGAGAGAGGACGTGCAGTTCGTCCTGCTCGGCACGGGCGAGCCGGAATACGAGGGATTCTTCCGCGATCTTCAGGCTGCGTATCCGGACAAGGTGCGCGCGCTGATAGCGTTTAATAAGGACATGAGTCAGAAGCTGTTTGCGGCGGGGGATATATACATGATGCCGTCGCACAGCGAACCCTGCGGACTGGGTCAGATGATGGCGATGCGTTACGGCAATATTCCCGTGGTGCGCAATGTCGGCGGGCTTAACGACACCGTGCGCGAGGGCGATGACGGCAACGGCTTTGTCTGCACCGAGCACAACGGAGCGGCGCTCGCGGACACGACGCTGCGCGCTCTCGAAGCATACCGCGACAAACCGCGTTGGTCGGCTGTAATGCACCGTGCCATGAGCGAGGACTGGTCATGGTCCGCAAGCGCGAAACAATATGTCGAGCTTTATAAGGACATGATCGCAAAAGCGAAGTGACGAAATAATATATCCGTTTGAAAAGGGCTGCCATAAGCAGCCCTTTTCCGTGTCCGGCGCACTTTATTTTGCCGATGGCTTTTGTAAGTTTTTTGCCGTTTTGTGCGAAAAATTCAATGCGCGGCAAAGCTGAAACGATTTTAAGCAAGTGTATTGACAAGTTACCGATGCGGTGATATAATTATTATAAAGAAGTATATATTCGGCGGATGGTACAAAGAGCCGGAGTGTATAAATGCGTGGGATTTTGAAACGGATACGCTGCCCGAAGAAAAAACGGAAATGAAAGAATATAGCGGCGGTGAAGTAAGGGAAGAAGCAGTTTATCAGGAAACCATATTATACGCAAAGTGGGAAATCGATCCCGAAGGAAGTGAAAATCAATAACAAATACGAGTCATTCGTTTCACACGTGACCGAGTGCAGGGTATGCGATAGTTTGACGATCATTGACATAGGAAATAAAAGGGACGTTATCAAAAAGTCGTCAGTGACATAATGCTTATAACGATATTTATAAATATGCGGCAAACGGACCTATCCGCATTTTGCGGGTAAGTCATTTTTAATTGCTCAAATATAATATTCTGAGAAATACCCGACAGGGAAAATATATATCATGAATATAAAAAGGACCTATCCGCGTATGCGCATAAGTCCTTTTCGTTGCTTCATCATCTCTTTGCGGCGTTAATGCCGCTCCTTCGTTTTTGTCCGGAATCACACCTTTTCGTGTTTTCCGTAATAAGCGTTGAGGTACATCTGCCTGATCTCGCTTATGAGCGGGTAGCGGGGGTTGGCGCCCGTGCACTGGTCGTCGAACGCCTGCTCGCACATTGCGTCGAGACGGTCGAGGAAGTCCTTTTCGTCGGGCACATAGTCCTTTATCGTCGGCTTGATGCCGATCTTCGCTTTAAGCTCGTCGATCGCTTTGATGAGATTCTCCACTTTGTCTTCGTCCGTCTTGCCTTTGAGTCCGAGGAAGTCGGCGATTTCCGCATAGCGGGCGAGGGTGTGAGGATGATCGTACTGCGGGAACGTACCCATCTTTGTGGGCTGTTCCGCGGAGTTGAAGCGGATCACTTCGTCGAGCATGAGCGCGTTTGCGATACCGTGAGGTATGTGGTGGAATGCGCCCAGCTTGTGCGCCATGGAGTGGCATACTCCGAGGAACGCGTTTGCGAACGCCATGCCCGCCATGGTCGCGGCGTGCGCCATCTTTTCGCGTGCGACGGGGTCGCTTGCGCCGTTTTCGTAAGCGCGGGGCAGATATTCGAATATGACTTTGAGGGCGCGGAGCGCGATACCGTCCGTGAAGTCCGTCGCCATCGTGGAAGCGTACGCTTCGAGAGCGTGGGACACTGCGTCGATACCGGATGCGCTCGTCAGTCCCTTGGGAGCGTTCATCATCATGTCCGCGTCGATTATAGCCATGTTGGGCATGAGCTCATAGTCTGCGAGAGGATATTTGACGCCCGTCTTTTCGTCCGTGATGACGGCGAACGGCGTGACTTCAGAACCCGGACCCGCAGAGGTGGGAACGGCGACGAAGAACGCCTTTTCGCCCATTCTGGGGAAGGTGTAAACGCGCTTGCGTATGTCGATGAAGCGCATAGCCATGTCGAGGAAGTCCGCTTCGGGATGCTCGTAAAGCACCCACATGATCTTGCCCGCATCCATTGCGGAGCCGCCGCCGACGGCTATTATGCAGTCGGGCTTGAATTCGTACATCTGCTTGACGCCTTCGCGTGCGCATGCGAGCGTCGGGTCGGGCGCGACGTCCGAGAACGTCGTGTGCATGATGCCCATTTCTTCCAGCTTGTGTTCGATGGGCTTGGTGTAGCCGTTGTTATACAGGAAACTGTCCGTAACTATGAACGCTCTCTTTTTGCCCATGACGGTGCCGAGCTCGTCGAGCGCGACGGGCAGGCAGCCTTTCTTGAAGTATACTTTCTGAGGTGCTCTGAACCACAGCATATTCTCTCTCCTTTCCGCAACGGTCTTGATATTCATCAGGTGCTTGACTCCGACGTTCTCGGAAACGCTGTTTCCGCCCCAGCTGCCGCAGCCGAGCGTCAGGGAAGGGGTGAGTTTGAAGTTATAAAGGTCGCCTATGCCGCCCTGCGAGGAAGGAGTGTTGACGAGTATGCGGCAGGTCTTCATTCTCTCGGAGAATTCCGCGAGCTTCGCCTGCGCCGTGACCGTGTTCAGATATATGGACGAGGTATGTCCGTAGCCGCCGTCAGCGATGAGGTGCTCCGCCTTGTCGAACGCGTCGTTGATGTCCTTCGCCTTATACATGGCAAGAACGGGGGAAAGCTTTTCGTGCGCGAACTCTTCGCTTATGTCCACGCTCTCCACCTCGCCGATGAGCACTTTCGTGCTTTCGGGAACGTCGACGCCCGCAAGCGCGGCTATCGTGTGCGCTTTCTGTCCGACTATTTTCGCGTTCAGCGCGCCGTTTATGATTATCGTCTTTCTGACCTTATCCAGCTCGTCGCCTTTGAGGAAATAGCAGTTGCGGTATGCAAATTCCTTTTTGACCGCGTCGTATACGTTCTTGTGAACGATGACGGACTGTTCGGACGCGCATATCATACCGTTGTCGAACGTTTTGGAGTGAATGACGGAGTTGACCGCAAGCACGATGTCCGCCGTTTCGTCGATTATCGCGGGGGTATTGCCAGCGCCCACGCCGAGAGCGGGCTTGCCGCTCGAATACGCGGACTTGACCATGCCGGGACCGCCCGTCGCAAGAATGACGTCCGCTTCTTTCATAAGCATGTTTGTCATTTCGAGACTGGGTATGTCTATCCAACCGATTATATTTTCGGGCGCGCCCGCTTCCACTGCGGCTTCGAGAACTATGCGCGCGGCTTCCGTCGTGCTCTTCTTTGCGCGCGGATGCGGCGAGATTATGATGCCGTTGCGCGTTTTGAGGGAGATAAGCGTCTTGAATATCGCCGTCGAGGTCGGGTTCGTCGTCGGTATAACCGCCGCTATCACGCCGAGCGGTTCGGCTACTCTTTTGATTCCGAACGCTTTGTCCTCTTCGATGACGCCGCACGTCTTAGTGTTTTTATACGCGTTGTAAATGTATTCAGCCGCGTAGTTGTTTTTGATGACTTTGTCTTCGACGACGCCCATGCCCGTCTCTTCGACAGCCATCTTCGCAAGGGGTATGCGCGCCTTGTTGGCTGCGATGGCTGCCGCTTTGAAGATTGCGTCAACCTGCTCCTGCGTGTACGTCGAGAACTTTTTCTGCGCTTCGCGCACTCTGGCGAGCGTCTCTTCCAGCCTCTCGATGCTGTCCACGATAGGATACTTTGCCTGTTCCATTTGATTACCTCCGAAATTTATCGTAACCCTTTGTGAAAAGTGTTTTTCCGTTATTTCCGCCGCGCGTCGTACTCCGCAATGCTTTCCGCTATCCGCGCGACGGTGCTTTCGATGTCGCCGCTTTCCCTTATCGTTATGTCGGCGTATCCGGCGTAGTACGGAGCGCGTTCCTCTGCGAGCTGTTCGAGCGTCTCGCCCTCGCGCATCACCACGCCCCGCGTTTTTATTTCCGTAAGCCGCTTTTTCAGTTCGGGCAGGGGAACGTCGAGAAGGACGACGATTCCGCTGCGTTTCAGGTGCTTCATGCCGCTTTCGCAGAATACCGCGCTGCCGCCCGTCGCTATGACCGCGTCCGTTTCGTTCACTGAAAGCAGCGCCGCGTTTTCACGCTCCCTGAATCCGTCTGCGCCGAATGCGGCTATGACGTCTGTCAGTTTCATGCCCGCAGTCTGCTGAATTATCAGGTCGGTGTCTACGAACGACTTGCCCAGCGCCTTTGCGAGCAGCACGCCCGCCGTGCTTTTACCCGATCCGGGCATGCCGGTCAGTATGACGTTCATTTTTTCACTCTCCGCTGCCCGTCAGGTGTTTTGAAAGCACCGCGAGGGAAGAGGCGAGATTTTCGTTTTCCACAAGCACGTCGCAGGGGACTTTGAGCGTCGTCGGCGCGAAATTCCATATCGCTTTCACTCCGCATCCGACGAGTCTGTCGCATGCGTTCTGCGCGCCTGCCGCAGGCACGGTTATTATGCCCAGACGCACGCTGTTGCGTTCGCAGGTGTCTCCGAGTCTGTCCATGCTCATGACAGTCTTTCCGCCCGCGCTCGTGCCGACGACGGCGTCGGACGCGTCGAACGCCGCGACGATTTCAAGTCCGTAGTCGGAAAATCCGCCGTAAGACAGCAGCGCTCTGCCGAGATTTCCCGCGCCTATAAGCACTGCGGGGGTGCGTGAATTGCATCCGAGGTATTTTTCGAGATCCGCGATAAGCGCGTCCGTTTCGTATCCTTTCTTCGGTCTGCCGTTCCCGCTGACCGAACCGAGATCCTTGCGCACCTGTACGTCGTTGAACCCCAGCGCTTCCGCAAGCACCGTTGCGGATATACGCGGCAGTTCCGATCTTATCGATTTCAGATAGTGCAGATACAGCGGAAGTCTGCGCAACGTTTGTATCGATACCGTATTTGCTCTCATCACTGACCCTCCTTCGGATTTCCGTTCATCAGTATAGTATATCCGCGGGCGTTTGTCAAATAAATTATGCCGTATCGATAAAATTTTATTTATTATGGACGAGTATGTCGGGTATTGTCGGTTTTTGTCGGAACGCTTCTTAAGCCGTCGCAATGCGTTAAACGATGCGATACGGCGGTCCGACATATAAAATGAAAGCGAGCTACGGGGAAGAATAAATAACGATGCAATATTTTCGTGTTATTATTGCCGAATTTTGTATACTGTATTCGCATAATACAAGTATTGTATCGGATTTTCGGGTATAATATAAAACATGAAAAAATACGTGGGAGAAAAATTCAAGGAGTGCCGTCTTGCCTGCGAACTGACGCAGAAAGAGGTAGCGAAAAGACTGGGAGTATCGCAGCCGGTATACAACAGATACGAAAAAGGGATCTGTGAATGTACATACCTGCAGCTTTCGCGTCTGTGCGATATTTTCGACGTGTCCGCCGACTATATACTCGGGAGGCGCGATTATTGAAACCGACGGGTCTGTACGCGGCAAGTTCCGTGTGATGCAGATACAGGGGGGGGGTAGCCGAAGCAAAAGGACTTTAACGCATGGATGAACGGAGAGAACGTCTTGTAAAAAGGGCGTTTTCTTTTTGCGATTCGTTAAGAAACGGCCGTGCGGATTTTGCGGGAGGGGGATAGTCCGAAACGAAAAAAAACGAGGCGTCGTTTTGCCGCGGTACCGGAATAAACGATCGTACGCGCGATTCCGTGACACGGGACATTGCGCGGCGATGTCCGGACAATCGTGTTTTTTCGCGCGATATCCGCGTGCGCGGGCGGCGATCCGATTGACGTTTTGCCTGATCGGCTCGTTATTTGCTCCGCGCCGCGGTCTGCCGGCAGTTTGCCGCGACGAAAGCCGTTTTTCGCCGTCCTATTCCTTAAACGCGGAAAATACAATAGAATATGAAAAAGACGTTATCCGCCGTTATGATATGCGTAGGGACGATGATAGGCGCGGGATATGCGAGCGGGCAGGAAGTTGCCGCGTATTTCGGAACAAAACCGTCCGTACTCGTACCGATTGCCTGCGGCGCGCTGCTGTTTGCGTTTACGGCAGTGCTCCTCGGCGTGGGAGCGAGAACGAGCGGCAGTCTGCACGACGTCAACCGCACGATGTTCGGCAGGGGAGCGGGAGTCGCCGACGGGATAATCATCGTAAACGCGGTCATAGTGCTTTCCGCGATGATGGCGGGTACGGACAGAGCAATGACCGATATAACCGGCGCGGAACTGCCGTACGGCGTTGCGCTGTGTCTTATCGGCATATACGTGATGCGTACGGGCGAACGCGGACTTGCGAAAGCCAACGTCGTCATGGTGCCGTGTATTGCCGCGACGCTTGCCGCGGTGTGCCTTTACTCCCGTCCGGACCTGTCCGCGTCTCCGTCGGCGTCGGAAATTCCGCTGTCGTTCGCTTATGTTTCCATGAATCTGCTGCTCGGTGCGGGCGTGCTTGTCGGCAGACGCGGAATGAGCGCCGGACAGATACTTGCGGCAAGCGGAATGAGCGCGGTTATAATTGCCGCGCTGCTTGCTCTGATATGCGGCGCGCTGCCGCAGGCTCCGGCGTCGGAAATGCCGCTTATGTCGCTGGCGCAGTCCTCGCGTCCCGTATACGCGCTTTATTCGGTATGCCTGCTGTGCTCCATATTCACGACCGTGATAGGAGCGCTTTCGACCGTGCGTGAGCGCGTGAAAACGCGCGGCAGCGAGTCAATGCTCACCGCCGCGCTTGCTGCGGGTATGATGTCTGTTTTCGGTTTCGAAAAGCTCGTGAATGCGTTATACCCGCTTATCGGAGTGCTCGGCGGCGCATACCTTATCCGTTGTGCGGCGTTTCTTTTTGCTCCGCATATAAAGTTTTTCCGCAAGCGCGACCGCACCGTACATGAGCGCGGCGAGCGCGCACAGCGTCACCGTAGCAGTCATGACGAGGTCGGTCTTGAACACCTGCCCGCCGTAGACGATGAGATATCCGAGTCCGGCGCCCGAAACGAGATATTCGCCCATGACCGTACCCACCCAACTCAGTCCGACATTGATTTTAAGTACGGAAAGAAAGGTGGGGACGGCGGAGGGCAGTACGGCGTAGCGCAAAAGCTGCAGACGGCTCGCGCCCATGGAACGGAGCAGCAGCAGTTTATCCGGAGCGGCGGAGCATAATCCTTCGAGAACCGAGATGATCGTTACGATTACGCATATCAGCACCGCCATCAGAACGATTGCCTTTGCGCCGGATCCGACCCAGATGATGAGAAGCGGTCCGAGAGCTATTTTGGGGAGCGCATTGAGTACGACGAGGTACGGCTCGGAGATCCGTTTGGCAAGCGGAGACAGCCACAGCGCGACGGCTGTTATGCATCCGACGGCCATGGAAACGGCGAACCCGATGACGCATTCGAGAAGAGTCACCCCGATATGATACATGAAATCGTCCGCCATAAGCTCGACGAAAGTCACTGCGATGCGCGAAGGCGAGCTCATGAAAAACGGATCCATCGCTCCCACCGCCGTGAGCAGTTCCCATAATCCTATGACGGCGACGAGTACGGATATCTGCCATATGCGTACTTTCAGTTTATCGCGCCGTACTCCGAGCAGATATTTTTCGTGCGGGGTCAGAAGTCCGCGGTTTCTTCGCCGTTTCGTATTTTCCGTTACGTTTCTTTCGTTTTTCTTTTGTTTCATAATGCCCCCTTGCGGCTAATCCGTTCGTTTCAGTTCTTTCCAGACCTCCTCGCTGAGCCGTGCGGCACGTCTGTCTGTCCGTCTTTTCGCAGGTCCGCCGGGAATGTTTACGTCGATTATCTTCACGACGACGGCAGGACGGGAAGAAAGCACTACCACGCGGTCGCCCATGCATACCGCTTCGGGTACGTCGTGCGTGACGAGCAGAGTCGTGACTCCTTCTTCCGCGATGATGGCGCGCACGTCCTCTGCGACGTCCGAGCGCGTCTGAAAGTCGAGCGCGCTGAACGGCTCGTCGAGCAGCAGCAGGCGGGGGCGGAAAGCGAGAGTGCGCACGAGTGCCGCTCTTTGTCTCATTCCGCCTGACAGCCTCGTCGGGTAAGAATCGGCAAATTCGCCGAGTCCGTATTTTTCAAGCAGCGACATTGCGTATGTTCGGCTTTCTTCCGTCAGCTTGCGCTGAACGCGCAGTCCGAGCAGCGTATTCGCCGAAACGGTAAGCCACTCGAACAGCGTATCCCTTTGAAGCATATATCCGACTTCGCCGTTCGGCGGGCCTATCGGCTTGCCGTCCAGCAGTACTTTGCCCGCGGTAGGTTTGAGCAGTCCCGCGACTACGGACAGTATAGTCGTTTTGCCGCAGCCGGACGGCCCGACGATGGACAGGAATTCGCCTGCGCGGGCGGAGAAGGAAACGCTTTTCAGCGCTTCCGTCTCGCCCTCCGCGGTATGGTAGGACAGGGCGACCCCGTCCAGCGTCAGCAGTTCGTTCATTCGCTCATTATCTCCTCGGCGATGGAATTGTCCGCAATGTCCGCGAGCGTCACGCGCTTTTCCAGTTCTCCGGCATTTTCCATGATCTCCTGCAATCTGTCGATCGATTCCTCCGTCATGACGGGCGTCGAACACCACGCGTCTATGGCGAGATAGCTCTCTACCGCGATTGCGAGCGATTCTTCGCTTGTGCCGTCGAACGAGGGAGAGAGCGACTTTGCAACTTCCGCGGGCGTGGATTCGCACATATATTCGTATCCTTTCCGCACGGCACGCAGGAACGCCTTTGCGGTATCGCGTTCGTCTTCGATGAAGCTGCCGAGCGCGCAGAACGCCGTATACGGCACTTCGCCGCTCTCTTCTCCCACGCTTGCGACGATATAGCCGCGCCCGGTCGCCTCGAATTCGGAAGCCGTCGGTTCGAACAGCGTCGTATAGTCCACGCTGTCGTCAGCTTCGAACACGCTGCCCATCATGTTGAACGCCACTTCGGTGTTGATCGTGCAG
>CASEMM010000031.1 GCA_949289095.1 uncultured Eubacteriales bacterium
CGAGCTCGAACCTGCGTTCGAGCCCGATCCTCCGAGAACGAGATCGGCGGAGTTTTTACCGAGCACCGTTATTCTGCTGCTTTTTGCAAGCGGGAGAGTGCCGTCGTTTTCGAGGAGTATTATCCCCTCTTCCACTATGCGTTCGTTGAGCGCGTTGGCGGCTCTGAGAGCGTCCGCCTTGCTTTCATAGTCCGCTTCATAGTACTGATACACGGACGGATCGCCGCTCTTTAAGTATCTCTCGCTGCCGCCCAGCACCGAATTTATCGTGTTTCGGATGAACGCGTTCTGCGTCGCGATCATCGTCGCCACGAACGCGACGAGAAGGATAACGGCAAATATTATCGTCCAGACCAGTAGCGCCGTTTTTGATCGTCGTTCTTTTTTCATCTCTTATTTTCCTCCGTCCGTGCCGCTTCGTTTGCCCTTTCCTTTTACGATAAGCGTTATTACAAGCGCGATAGCCGCCGCGGCGAAACAGATCATGAGTACGAAATACACGGTCGCGCCGCTCTCAAAGCCCGCAGTCTCCGCGCCGCTGCCCGCGACGTAAAGGGTGAGAGTTATCTCGTCGCCCAGCTTACCGTCCGCGCTCGCGGTGATCGTAAACTCATACGCTCCCGCTTCCGTGGGCGTACCCGAAAGCGCGCCGTCTGAGCCGAGCGTCAGTCCGTCGGGGAGCACGCTGCCGCTTTTAAGCGCGTACGTCACCGTTCCCGCGCCCTGCGCCATGTCCACGCGCGCCGAGTACTCGCCGCCCGCCGTCGCATCGGGAAGGACTATGTTGTCGCCGAAGGATATGCCTATCGTTACTGAGTATTCCGCCCGGGCCGTTTCGCCCGACGCGCTTGCCGCGACTACGGTGAACTTGTGGTTCGTCACCGTCTGCGTCGGCTTACCCACTATATACCCGCCTGCGGTGAGCTGCAAGCCGTTAGGAAGCGTCGAACCCTCCGCAAGCGAATAGGTCACGCTGCCCGTGCTGTCCGCGGGAAGGACGCTGTCCACATAGCTCTCGCCGAACCTGCCCGTTGCCAGCTCTTTTGAACCGAACGTCACGCCGTCGAGCACGGCTATGGTGAACGAGAAGCTCTTACTCGTCATGCCGTCCGCGTACGCCTGAACTGTAAACGTCACACTGCCCTGCGCGACTACGGGCGTTCCCGTTATCATGCCGGACGAGGATATACGCATACCCGCGGGAAGCGCACTGCCCGCCGCCAGCCCGTAAGTTATCTCGGGGAATGCCGCTATGTCTTCTTCGGTGGCGTTGGGAGCGAATATCTCCGCGCTCGACACGTCGGCGCTGTATGCTCTGCCCACTATCGCGTCTGCAAGGCGAGGTTCGTCGGCCGTGAATATTATTTCGGGTTCGCCGCCCGTTATGTTTATCGTGAACGTCGCCGTACGCGATTCGTCGTCTATGGTCGCCGTCACTCTGAACCTATAATTATCCGCCTTTTCCTGAGGCACTCCCGTAACGTCGCCGTTAGTAGAGAGCGTCAATCCCAAGGGGAGCGCGCTTCCCGCTTCAAGCGTGTAGGAAATGTCGGAGGGAAGCACTTCGCCCGCATAATCGGAATCTATCATGGCGGTCGCAACGCTCGCCGAGTACTCCGCGCCTATCGCTCCCGACGGAAGTATGGTGCCGTTGAACGTCGTCATCTTGGGCGGAACTATCGGACGCGCACCCGTATTTATCGCCATGCTGTTTGCCTGCATATAGAGCAATCCGTGCGCCATGTCGCGGAGTACGGACACGGTCGTCGGCGTTCCCTTGTTGTACGATATGTTGGTCGTACCGAGAGCGAGGTTGCCACCCGCGCGTATCATCTGATCGGCATTGGACATTCCGCCTATGAACGAGTCGGTGACCACGCAGCCCTTGAATCCCCACTCGTCGCGGAGAAGATCGGTAAGGAGTGCGCGCGATCCGCCCGCCCACGTCGTGCCTATGCGATTGAGCGAGGACATCATCGCCGTCGTCTTGCCTTCGGTCACGCACAGTTCGAAAGGCTTGAAGTAAAGCTCGCGCATACTCTGCTCGTTCGCCCATGTCATGACGCCTATGCGGTTGGTCTCCTGCTCGTTTATCGCAAAGTGCTTGACGTATGTGAACATACCCATTTCTTTCGCGCCGATAACGAGCTGCGCCGCCATCATTCCCGAAAGGACGCCGTCCTCGCCGAAGTACTGCGACGTTCTTCCGCCGAAAGGCGAGCGGTGGAGGTTTACGCCGGGAGCATAGTAGCCGGGAACGGTGGAGTATTCGTTGCTGCCGCCCCAGAGACCCTCGTTGCCTATTATCCTGCCCTTTTCGTAAGCGAGACGCTTGTTGAACGTCGCCGCAAGGGTGACCTGCGCTCCCCACGACTGATTGGACGCCCAGCCTATCACGGGAACGTGTGTCGATTCATAAAGAAAGAGCCCGCCCACGCCGTCGGTATTTACCGCCTTGTGTATTCCGAGCGCAGGTATCTCTATTCCCGACCAATAGTTGCCGTCCGCCGCAAGCTGTTCGAGCTGACTGACGGTGAGCTGATCGAGGAAATCGCTCCAGAGCGGATCGTCATAATCAAGCCCGAACAGGTCGGAAAGCACTATGCCGTTGGCCGCTCCCGTCGTCGGCATTTCCGTCGTGTAATACGGCTGACCTTCGTCCGCTTCCGCGGGTCTGTTATCCCATTCGGACAGGCCGCTTACTATTTTGTCCGTTGCCGTAAGTCCTGCGGCTACCGTGGGGAAAGTCCCCTCGAAGTTCGCACGGGACATATACTGCTCGCCCAGCCCGCCGTTTTCCACGCTGTCCGTAACGTAACCGCTGACGTCGTCGAACAGGTTGGAGTCAGTTTCCCTGCCCTCTATATCGAGAGGATAGGTTATGTCCTGCGCTACCGTATAGTCTACCGAAAGCACTTCGGTGTGAGAGTCGCGCATCAGACGCAGAGTATATTCGCCCGCGTCCAGCTCCCAGCCCTTGAAGCCGTTTTTGTTCGCGTCCGAATAGTCGTACGACGCCATGTCGCGCGCGGTAAGGGTTATGGAAAGCTCCTGCGACTCGTTGGGCTGAAGAAGATCCGTCTTTGCGAAATCTCCGAGCGTGACGTACGACTTTTCTATCCCGCCGGGCGTATACGGCGCGGTGTAGTACAGCTGAACTACGTCCTTGCCCGCCACATCGCCCGTATTCGTCACTCTTACGGTAACGGTCATTGTGTCGTCGCTGCCGATCGCACTGCCGTCAGTCGGGGACGCGGAAACGAGTTCCCAGTCGAAAGTCGTGTATGAAAGCCCGTAACCGAACGGGTAGTTGACGTTGTCCTCATACCACGTCGAGGACGGATCTGCCTGCTTTTCCTCGTAACCGCGCGTTTCATAGTAGCGGTAGCCGACATATATGCCCTCTTTATAGACGACGTATCTGTTCGTATAGTCGCTGCCGCCCGCGAGGTTGGTATAGCGGTTGCCGTCCAGAGTGCGGTTGTTGCCGAAGTTCTGCCAGGTCGGGTCTTTGGTGAAGTCGCGGTACCAGGTGTCTATCGTTCTGCCCGACGGATTCACGCTACCTTTAAGTATATCGGGAATGCCGGATATGTCGTTGGAACTGCCCTGCCACAGCGCCGCCTTTATCTTGCCGTTATACGCGGGGTCGTCGAGGAAGTCCGTTTCGATCTGCGCACCCGAAGTGATCACCACAATGACCTTTTCGAAGTTATCGCACACATGGGTAAGGAGCGCCTTTTCGTTCGCGTCCAGCTCCATGTAGTGATCGTCCGCGCTCGTCGCACCCGGAAGTTTTTCCGTACTGTTTTCGGTGTATTTATACTCTCCGCTTCCGTCCCAGAGCGAGGTGCGAGGCGCGTCGCGTCCCTCGGCGACAGAGCGGGAGAAGTATACGATGGCGGCGTCCGAATACTGCGAATAAGTGGACTTTGCCGCTTCGTCTCCGAGGAGATTGTCTATCGGAGTCTCGCCCGTCGGCAGTCCCGCAAGGGTGTAGTTGCCGTGCTCCATATTTGCCGTACCCGTTCCCGAACGACCCGCATCGCTATAAAACGCGCGCAGTTCGGGATTGACGGAAAATCCCGCGTTGATGTATTCGTATGCATTGAAAACTCCCCCCTGCGTCGTTGCCTTTCCGAACGCGCTTATCTTGGCTCCGGAGGCAAGAGGAAGGGCGTTATCCTCGTTTTTAAGCAGTACCACGCCCTCGTCGCGTATGCGCTCGTAAACGTCCGTAGACGCTATTTTAAGCTCCCAGCGAGACTCGTAATCGGACAGGAAGTAGTTCCCCGCCTGAGGCGACGATTGCTTGCCGCCCGCGCCCTGCGCGCGCACCGTGCCGCCGAATGCGAACGCCAACGCGCACACAAGAGCAATGACTATCGCCGCTATCATTATTTTAGCGTTTATTCTGACTTTTCTCATTGCCGTTACCCCCTTATTAAACCTCGAACGCGAAACGCACGTCAAGTCCTCCGAGCGTGATCTTCGGATGATTAGCCGCGTCGTCGTAACTCGTGGTGCGCAGCACGCGTATCACATTCCAGCCCGCCTTTATAGGCGCACGGAAGAGCGTGAGTTTGTTGAACTGCTGCCCTGTAGCCCAGCCGCCCGTTTCCATATGCTGCCCGGGCGAGATGACGTCGCCCTCGGGAACGAACTGCTCGCCGTTGACGTAATAGGCGTAATCCTTGTTCATAACTACCGGGTAAGCGTCTTTATTGTCGTTATACAGCGAAGAACTTGCCACGTTGAGCACTATATCCGCCGTACCGTTACCCTTAGACCAGACGTAGTAGTACACGCTCTCGTCTTTCTTCATGTTGATAACGGAAAGCACTCCTCCCTCATCACCGACTTTCATTGCGCTGTTTACGTTATAGGATCCGCTCTTTTCGAGGAACGCCGCGCCGACATCCTCATAGCCCGCAAGCTCGGCGTCGAGATCTTCGGGACGGGTATCCTTGGTCACGATCTCCGTACCCGCAAACGTATGCGACTCCATAACGTGTGCCGTTGCAAAGTCAAACGCCAGATCGGACACGAACTCGGTAAGAGGTGCGCCGCTGAAACGCACTTCCAATCCCGAAACATTCAGTGATCCGCCTTGTTCAAAGCATAACCGTACGCTGTTCCAGCCCTTAGTTACGCGCATATCGAACAGCCATGCGTCGTTGAAATATCCGCAAACACCCCAATCCGACCAGCCTGCGGGGCCTTCAAATCCCTTAGCCTGCGCCTCGGGGTTGATCACGACGCTGTCGGGAGAGTTGTTGCAATACACCGCAATTGCGTCAGCGGGAGTTACCGCACGCACCGCGTTGGGACCGTCGCCCTCATAGGTAGCGTTTTCCGTTTTATAGGTATCAGAGCTTGCGATGTTTGCGATAATGTGCGCGTTTGCATCGAAGTCAGACCAGAAATAGAACGCGAGGTCACTGCCCGTAGGAATATTGGAAACCGAATATTTGCTGCCACCCACGACGTTACCGCCCTGATAGGTAAAGCGCGCGGTGGTGTCGCCGCTCTGCGTTGCCGAGATATATCCCGTCTCCTTATATGCGTCGTACTCCTCGGTATTTATGTCATCGGGCATTGCGGGCAAATAATAGTTGCCCGATTCCGGCGCGCCTGCCTCGAAAGACTTGGCGGAAACAAAGTAGGACGTAACCTCGGTTACGGGTATTTCCACGCTGTCGTTCACTCCGCCGAGAGTGTAAGTCGCGGTAATGCTGTCGCCGCCCGTGTATTCGGAGAATACGCAGTCTTTCGTAACGTCCCACTCCTCGTCGCCTACGGCGGCTCTCGCCATTATTTTAAGCCCTTCCGTGGATATCTCGCCGCCCTTTACCACTCGGCTGTCGTCGGGGTACGAGTGAACGTATATCTCACCCAGCTTATCCGTAAACACGGCGGATATGGTGACGTTGGAAGCGGGCATCAAGAACGTATTGCCGTATATCGCGGAGATCGCGTCGTCCCACTCCCAGCGGACGAACACCTTGCCCTCATCCGGCGCGGGAGTGACGGTGACGTAATCCCCTGCCGCCGCCTCGGTAACGCCTGACGTGCCGCCCGATACCGTTATCGTGAACGTCTCCTCTTCGCCGAACTCATCCGTTACGACGAGTACGAAATCCTGCCTCTTGCCGCCCGCCTGCGCGGTTATCACCGTTTCACCCGCAGAAAGAAGAGTGACGAGGCCGTCCGAGGATATCTTTGCAACGGAAGGCGTTCCGCTCCTGAACGTCACCGTTCCGTCCGCGCCCTCGTCCTTGGTCACCGATGCGACTATGCGCACCGTTCCCAGCGACAGATCGGCTTCAAGCGTGCCGCCTATGTTGGCTTCGTTGTAGCGCAGTACGACGGAATGCACTTTGGGATCCGTCGTATGTACGCCGCCTGACGTCGCACCGCTTTCGCCGCACGCCGAAAGAGCGATGCCGATAAAAAGCACCGCGACGACGAGCAGCGAGATAAAAATGGTCCTTGCCGTCTTTTTCATCATTTTCTCCTTTAAGTTTTTTTTGACGAGACGTAGCGCGAAAAAAAACGCGCCCTCTCATCACCGCCATACTATCATTTTTCGACTTTCGTTTCAATATGACCGCCCTAACCTTTATAAAAAAAGACCCGCTTTTGCTTAATCACGCCTTTTTTCAAAAGAGCGGGCGCGGCACTGCGGCAAATGGTAGGGCGCTGAGTTGCAGCAGGCGGCTCGGCAAAGCGCGGGCAGCGCGGCGGCGGCAAATGCGGGTGCGGCGGTCGGGGCGAGTGAAACGCGCGGAGCGCGGCGGCAACGGCGAACGGGCGCAAGGCGCATAAGGCAAACGCAAGGTTTTTACAGACTCGAAAAAAGAGCGGTATCAGCTCCGCTCTTTTTCCTCTCCGCCCGCATCGCCGCGAACGAAGAACAACAGCGTTATAGCAAAGACGTTGTTATCCGTCTTTATGTCCATCGAACCGCCGTAACGCTCGCATATGTATCTGATGCTTTTCAGTCCGAAGCCATGGTGGTTCTTGTCGTCCTTTGACGTCACGATCTCGCCGCCCGAACGCTTTATCGCGGACGCATAGTAGTTGCTCGCGCCCACGACGAGCATATCGCCTATCATGCGGACGCGCAGACTGATTGTGCGCTTGGACGGTTCGACGTCGCGCACCGCCTCGATCGCGTTGTCTATTATGTTGCCGAAGAGGGCGTAAACGTCCTCGTCGCTGAAAAAGCCCAGCTTTTCGCCGTCCACTATACAGCTGAACTGTATGTTCTCCTTACTGCAAACGAGGCTCTTTTCCGTCAGTATTATATCCAGCGCATCGTTACCCGTGCGCACCATGCTGTCGTATATCGAAATGCTGTCCGCGATGCTTTTGAGCGCGCCGGGGGTTATGGCGCGGCTTCCTTCCAGCTCGCGCAGCTGATGGCGCAGATCGTGGCACTTTATGTTTATAAGCTCGATATTCTCCTTGGACAGCGCGTACTGCTTCTTCTGCTGTTCCACCATGTCGCGCATGGCGTCGTAATCCTTTTCTATACGCCGCCTTAAAGCGACTTCAAATTGAAGATACAGCGACACCAGACAGCAAAGCACGTTGTATATGCTTATTATTATGGCGTGGAGAGTCATGTCGGGGCGAGGATTATAGACCACTATGGCGTTTAGTATGATGTCTATCACCAATATGAACACCGCGAAAACGAATATGAACGTACTTTTGAGGTTGACGTCGCCCGATCCCGCGAGTTTGCGGCTGAACAGAAAATAACTGGCGCAATACGCTATGACGTATATGAACAGATACGTCACGAACACCGCTATATTGGGGAAAAGATTTCCCTCGCCGGAGCCGTAAAATCCGTCCGTCGCGGGAACGTTCATGACGCTGAGAGCTATGTTGTACAGTTCATAACTTAAATGCTGCGTCGTATATCCCGCCAGACAGCAGAAAATAAGCGTTATCCACGAGTTGGAGAACAACACTTTACATACCAGAACGGTATATGCGAATATCACGAGGAAAAGCACGGAGGTGTATATCGCGTTTTCGGACAGCACGGGAAGCGCGAACGCGACGCCGAAACAGGACAATATCCCCGCTATTGCCCTGACGGGAAAATAATGCCGCCGGGGCAGCCTGTATACAAACATGAATTCGGCGACGAGAAGTTCGGCGACGAACAGAAACGACTTGTATATCTCAAACTGAGTCATATTTCAGATAACAAAACCGAGGTACTTGTTGAGCGCGGCGACGAACGATTTCTTGCGCGGGTGACTGACCGATATCTGCTCCTCGCCCTTGCCGCCCTTCCCGCTTATGTGAAGAGTGAATCCGTCCACGCCCTTGACGCATCCGAGGTTGACCAGACAGAAGTTATTGCACCGAGCGAAGTTGTTCTCGGTCAGAAACGGCTCTATCTTATTGAGCGATCCGCGCGCTTCGAGGTCGCCGTCGTACGTGTGATACACCAGCCGGTGGTGGAACACCTCCACATACCTTATGGCGTTCACGGGGACGTATCTCATCATACCGTCGCAGTTTATCTGCACTTTGGGCACTTCGCGCTTGTTAAGCCGCTTCATGACGCGGTCGAGCTTCATCGCAAAGTCATAGTACGCGACGGGTTTGACTATAAAGTCGTCCGCTCCCACTTCGTACCCGTTTATGGCGTATTGGCGCATATTGGTGACGAATACGAGAGCGACGTTTTCGTCCATCTCGCGCATACGACGCGCAACGTCCATGCCGTTCATGTCGGGCATATCTATGTCAAGAAAAACGACGTCGTAACGACTGCTGTATGCCGTGAGAAAATTGACGGGGTTGGAAAACCTGTCCGCTTCAAACTCCGTTCCGCTGTCGCGCGCGTACCGTTCAAGGTACGACTCAAGCTCCTCCGCGACTACGCCGTCATCGTCTACGATCGCCGCATAAATCATTACCTTCCTCCGCCGTTATCCGAAATGTGGCTGCGCCCCGCCCGCCGCCATTCTTTTGCGGCGCACCGACGCGCATACCCGATGATATATTATTATCTTACTTTTTTTAGGCGATTTCAATACATTTGCCCTATCTTTCATCAAAAACGCCCTATCTTTTATCCGCGATCCGCCGCACTTAAAAAGTAAGGGTCTTGTCCGCACCGCATACCGCTAATCGACGCGGGCGACAAAAACGGCGTAACGGAAAAAACGCAACGAAAGATCCGCAATGCGTTTGTCCGACTTATGTGCCACTCCTCCCCCTTTTATTCCGTTCCGTAAAACCGAACGATCGACGCGACTCGCCTTGGCGTCGGCAAAGCCAAGTGCCCGTCGGGCGCGACGGATGCGGAGAAGAAAGCCGAATGCCGTGATCGCGCGTCCGTCGCCGCGTTATGCCTTTTTCGTCAGTCCGATTTGCACGCTTTACTAAGCGCCTCGTCCCAGTCGGGAAAGCGGCGGCTTATAAGGACGGGCGCGCCGTCGGACATGGACACGAAGCAGTGCTCGCTCGTCGCCGTGGCAAATACCTTTCCCGTCGCGCGGTCGCGCATGACGTATGAAAGGCAGAGCCTGACGCCCGTGTATCGCGTGAAAGTGACGACGACTTCCATTTCGTCGCCGAACCTCGCCGAACTCTTGTATTCGATGGAAAGCCGTATGACGGGACCCGCGAATCCGCGCTCTTCCATGCCCTTATACTCGCAACCTATCTGCGAAAGCGCGTCCACGCGCGCGTCCTCCATGAAATGAACGTAATTGGCGTTGTTTACCACGCCCATCATGTCGCAGTCGCGGTAAAGTACTTTATGAAGATATGGTTTTGCCGTCATTTATTCTCCTCAGCGCGCAAGCACGCTTTCGTCCGTTACGACGAACTCGGACTCGCCCGTAACGCTTATGATATACTCGCCGCCGAATGCGCTCGCGCGGTACTCGGAAAATGATTCCGCCGTCGTGTCGAACGAGTCCGGCCTGCCGTCCACGCCCTTGCCCGCGCGCTTTATAAGCGCCTCTTTGCGCGTCCAGACCCTGAAAAACTCCGTCGACGGGTCCTTTGCCCGCCCGACTTGCCCCGCCTCGCCGCGTGAGAAGTACCTTTCAGCAAGCGAAACGGCGTTGGGCTTGACCCTTAAAAGTTCCGTATCCGCGCCCACGGGGCAGTCGGAAAGCGCGCACACCGCAAGCCCGTATGAGTGAGCTATCGAAAAATGCGGCATCCCTTCGCCCTTAAAGATCGGTCGCCCGCCCTTTTCGCGCACGATTTCGAGCGCATTACTATCAAGTCCCGCCCTTTGCACAAGCATGAGCAGAGCGTAAAGTCCGCTTACGCTCTGCTCCGCATTCCGTCTGTTTTTTTCTGCCGCCGCGCGTATGAACTCCCCCGAAAGCGGAAACGCCTCGGTGACCACGCGCAAGCGGTCGCACACCGTTACCGCGGTGACCGTCGTCAAAGCGGAAGGTTGCCGTGCTTTTTGGCAGGCAGGCTCTGCTTTTTGCCGTCCAGCATGATGAACGCGTTCACTATGCGGCTCTTCGTCTCCTCGGGAAGGATGACTTCGTCCACGAAACCGCGCGCCGCCGCGACGTACGGATTCATGAATTTCTCCTCATACTCCGCTATTA
The DNA here is from genome assembly GCA_949289095.1 of uncultured Eubacteriales bacterium. Classification (GTDB taxonomy): domain Bacteria; phylum Bacillota; class Clostridia; order Christensenellales; family Pumilibacteraceae; genus Protoclostridium. Next base: position 10,614 of record CASEMM010000031.1, read on the forward strand.
TCTCAGCACGCGCCGCCGCCTTGTCCTCCGCCTCGGCTATCTTCTTGCGACCTATTATGTTCGCCGCGCCGTCCGCGCCCATTACCGCTATCTCCGCTATCGGCCACGCGAACACCATGTCCGCGCCCAGTCCCTTGGAGTTCATTGCGATGTACGCGCCGCCGTACGCCTTGCGCATTATAAGGCTTACCTTGGGAACGGTCGCCTCCGAATACGCGTACAGCATCTTCGCGCCGTGGCGGATTATGCCGCTGTACTCCTGCTGCTTACCGGGCAGGAATGCGGGAACGTCCACGAGCGTGAGTATGGGGATACCGAAACAGTCGCAGAAGCGAATAAAGCGCGCCGCCTTGTCCGCCGCGTTGAAGTCGAGTGAACCCGCAAGCACGTTGGGCTGATTCGCCACTACGCCCACCGTTCTGTGACCCATGCGTATGAAGCCTATCACTATGTTCTTGGACCAGTCCGCCTGCACTTCGAGGAAAGTGCCTCTGTCCGCTATCTCCTCTATCACGCGGCGAACGTCGTATGCCTTTTTCTTGTCGTCGGGGACGATGGACTGAAAGCCCGTCGCCTTGGATATGCTGCTCTCGTCGAAGGGCG
>CASEMM010000032.1 GCA_949289095.1 uncultured Eubacteriales bacterium
GGACGTGGAGTGGACGAAGAAGCGTTTGCCGTAGTAGTAGCGCACGAGAGTGAAGAACTTGGTGTTGGTGTGCAGTGCGACGGCTTTGAACCCGCAACCCACGCAGTAGTCTATCGCGGCGGCGAGCAGTCGGCTGCCCACACCCGCGTTTTTCATGGACGGGTGAACGCCGAAACGGTAGATGTACGCGAGGTCGTCCGTCAGTTTTTTGATGCGTATGGAGCCGATGACGCTGCCGTCGGGAGTGACGGCGACGAACACCGCGTTCTTTTTGATGTCGTCGTTTATATCGTCTATGCTTTCGGTGAGCGCGTGCAGTTTGTAAGTATTGCCGATATCATCGAGATATCCGGAGAACGCCGCATGCATTATTATCTGTATTTCCGCCGCATCCTTTTCGGATGCGCGGCGGATGTAATATTCCGTACTTCTGTCCATAACTGCCTCCCGCGTCAGTCCTTCATGAGCAGATACATAACGGCTTTCTGGGCGTGCAGACGGTTTTCCGCTTCGGGGAATATGCGCGAGCGCGCGCCTTCCATTACTTCGTCCGTCACTTCCTCGCCGCGGTGCGCGGGCAGACAGTGGAGGAATATCGCGTCGGGAGCGGCTTTCGCCATCATGGCGGCATTCACCTGCATGGGCATGAGCGCGGCTTCCTTCGCGGGGTCTTTTTCCTGTCCCATGGAGAAGAACACGTCCGTATAAACGGCATTTGCACCGCTTATCGCCTCATCGATATCGTCCGTGACAACGACTTTCGCGCCGCCGAGCGCGCCTTTCTTTGCCGCTTCGACGATCTCTCTGCGCGGTCCGAGACCTGCGGGGGAACATATCGTGACGTCCATACCGACTTTCGCGCAGCCGAGCATGAGCGAGTTTGCCATATTGAATCCCTCGCCGAAGAACACCAGTTTTTTGCCTTCGAACGTACCGAATTCCTCGTATACCGTCAGCAGATCGGCGAGTACCTGGCAGGGATGAAAGTCGTCGGTCAGTCCGTTTATGACGGGTATGCGCCCGTATTCGGCAAGTTCGTCGAGGTCGGACTGTTTGAACGTGCGGATCATTATTCCGTCTATGTTCATGCGCTCCATGACGCGCACCGTGTCGCGTATGGGTTCGCCGCGGCCCAGCTGTATATCGCGCGAGGAGAGGAAAAGGGGATAGCCGCCGAGCTGGCGGATGCCCTGTTCGAAGGATATGCGCGTGCGTGTGCTGGACTTTTCGAATATCATGGCGAGAGTCTTGCCTTCGAGGTATCTGTGCTCTATGTGCGCGTACTGCCTGCGTTTGAGATCGATCGCGCATTTGAGTATTTCGAATATCTCTTCGGACGAATAGTCCATCAGCGTGAGCATATGCTTGTTTTTAACGCTGCCGACCGGCTTGTAGTCTTCGAATTTCATTTCATGACCTCCGTGTTCAGATGTTGATGTTGGAGAAGATAGTCTCCAGCTTGTCCGTAACGTCGTCTATTTCTTCGCGCGTGATGATATACGGCGGCGCGATGCGAAGCGTATTGTGTCCGCACGTTCCTATCACGACGCCGAGACTGAGCATTTTGCCCGCTATGCTCGCAACGCTTATGCGTTCGTCGAGCTCCACGCCGCGCAGCAGACCTTTTCCGCGTATGTCGAGGACGAATTTGTGCCGTGCGAGTTTGCTTGACAGCTGGTCTCCGAGATAATCGCCCGTTTCCGCAACGCGTTCGAGCAGTCCGCCCTCCGTCAGCTTGCTCACGACGACGTTTGCCGCCGCGCAGGCGAGGGGATTGCCTCCGAACGTCGAACCGTGGTCGCCCGGACCGAGTACCTCCGCCGCCTCTCCGCGCGCAAGACAGCACGCGATCGGCACGCCGCCGCCGAGTCCTTTGGCAAGGGTCACTATATCCGGCTGAATTCCGTAGTGCTCGAAACAGTAAAATTTACCCGTTCTGCCCGTGCCCGTCTGCACTTCGTCGAGAATGAGCAGAATGCCCTTTTGTTTGGCGAACGCGTACGCTCCGACGAGATAGTCGTAAGTAGCGGGGCGCACGCCGCTCTCTCCCTGTATGCATTCGAGCATGATCGCGCCGACGTCCGGCGTTGTCGCATTTTTAAGCGCGTCGAGATCGTTGAACGGAACGTACCTGAATCCTCCGGGCAGCGGGGCGAACGGATGCGAATATTTTTCCTGCCCCGTGGCGGTTACGGTTGCGAGCGTCCTGCCGTGGAATGATTCGCTTGCGGTCAGTATCGTCGTTTTGCCGCTGCCGGTATCGCTTGCGAGTTTGCGCACTATTTTGATCGCACATTCGTTTGCTTCCGCGCCGCTGTTGCAGAGGAAAGCGCGGGAGAACATGCCGTTATCCGTCAGCCGCTCGATCAGTTCCGCCTGCGGCGCGTTGTAATACAGATTGGATGTGTGTATTATTCTGCCCGCCTGTTCGCCGATCGCGCGTACGAGATCGGGATCGTTGTATCCGAGACAGTTGACCGCAATGCCTCCGAAAAAGTCCGTATACGCATGTCCCGCCGTGTCATAGAGCGTACAGCCTTCGCCGCGTTCGAAACACACGTTGCTGCGTCTGAACACCTTCATGCAGTGTTCTTTTTCCGTTTCTTTTATTTTCTCGAAATCCATGATAAACGTTCCTCTGTTATTCTCTTATAAGCGTGCCGATGCCCTTGTCCGTAAACAGTTCGACGAGTATTGCGTGGGGGATAGTGCCGCGCACTATGTTGACGTGCTTTATTCCGCGTTTTACGGCGGTGACGCAGCCGCGCACTTTCGGAATCATTCCGCCTGATATGGTGCCGTCCTCTATCATGCGTTCGACGTCGGCGACGCGCACTTCGGGCAGGAGAGTGGAAGGATCCGACGGGTCGCTGCGTATGCCGTCTATGTCCGTCAGATAGATGAGCTTGTGCGCGCCTATCGCCGCGCCTATTTCGCCGGCGGCGGTGTCCGCGTTTATGTTATAGCCGAGTCCGTTCAGATCCGCGCCTATGGACGCTATCACCGGGACGTAATCTTCCAGACACAGATCTTCTATCATGTCCGCGTCCACTGACGTTATCTGTCCGACGTATCCGTAATCCCCGCCGTCTGCGGGCGGCTTTTTGCGCACGCGGATCAGTCCTCCGTCCTTACCGCTCAGTCCGACGGCGCGCACGCCCATTGAACCGAGAAGCGCGCATATATTCTTGTTCACCTTACCGCAGAGCACCATCTGGACGATTTCCATGGTTTCTTCGTCGGTGACGCGCAGCCCGTTCACGAACTCGCTTTTTTTGCCGACGCGGTCCAGCATTGAGTTTATTTCCGGTCCGCCGCCGTGTACGACGACTGGATAAACTCCGACGGTTTTGAGCGCGGCAACGTCCTGCATTATCGTCTTTATGAGTTCGGGACTGTTCATCGCGTTTCCGCCGTACTTTATCACGACGTATTTGTTCGTATATGCGCGTATGTACGGCAGCGCTTCGACGAGCGTCTGCGCCTTGTGTATTATGTTGTCGTAATTGTCGTTCATTTTACGTTTCCTTTTCAGAGATGGAATCCGACAAGGGGAAGTCCTCTCGTTTCGGGCAGTCCGAACATGACGTTCATGTTCTGCACCGCCTGACCGCTCGCGCCCTTGATGAGATTGTCTATGCAGGACACGACGATGAGCCTGTTCGTTTTGCTTTCCGAAACGGCTCCTATATAACAGCAGTTGCTTCCGGCTGCCCATTTGATTTCGGGCAGCCTACGCCCCGTGAAATGCACGAACGGTTCGTCCGAGTATATACCGAACGCCGCCGCGGCGTCTTCTTCCGTTTTCCCGGGAAGCAGATCGCAGTATATCGTAGCGAGTATGCCGCGTCCGACGGGAAGCAGATGAGGCGCGAAAGTTACGACTGCGCCCGTCTTTTCCTCTATTTCAGTCGTATGTCTGTGGACGGAAACGGAATATGCCTTGAAATTACCCGCGACTTCGTTGGCGTTATATGCTATGTCCGCTTTTCTTCCCGCACCGCTTACTCCGCTTTTTGCGTCCGTTATTACGGTGCGCGGATTTATCACGCCGGCGGCAACGAGCGGACGGATTGCGAGCACGCTTGCCGTTACGTAGCAGCCCGGATTTCCGATAAGTCTTGCTTTCGCAATGTCCTTTCGGAAAAATTCCGGCAGACCGTATACCGCTTCGGAGAGCAGATCCCGCCTCGGATGCGGTTTTTTGTATGTGCTTTCGTAAAGTTCCGCGCTGTCGTATCTGTAATCTGCGGACAGATCTATTACTTTTTTGCCGAGGTCGATCAGTTTTCCGCATATTTCCGCGCTTTCTCCGTGGGGAAGACATGCGAACACGACGTCGCATTCGGCTGCGCGCGCAAGATCGACGGCGGAATAAGTCATGTCGCCGTATGCGCCGTAAAGCGTGGGATAAACGTCAGCGACGCGGCTGCCTGCCATGCTGCGGGAAGCGGCGAATTCAATGTCCGCATCCGGATGCGCGGCAAGCAGTCTCATGAGTTCGAATCCCGTGTAACCGTTTGCTCCTATTATTCCGACTTTTACCATTTCAGTCCTCTCGTGGCGGCGCATTTCCGCGCCACACTGCATATTATACGCCTATTCGCATATTTATGCAAGCGTTTTTAATGCGGGAAAGGGTAAAAATAATAATTATACGGGTGCGCGCACATGCGTAACGCTTGCCAAAAGCGGCAGGTTTCGTGTATAATCGTGGATATGGAAATAGAGCTGAAAGGCGTGACGAAGAAATACGATCTCGATACGCTCGGCATTGAGGACGTAACGCTGAAAATGAACGGCGTTTACGGAATTGCGGGTGAAGCGGGAGCAGGTCTGCATACGCTGCTGGGGGTCATAGGCGGCGTGCTTGACGCGGACTCCGGCGAATTGCTGTTCGGCGGCAGGCGGATGAACGGGATCGATCCGAAGAAACGCAACGCATATTTGTCCGAAAGGGGAAGACCGCCTCTCGGAGGGAGCGTGGAGCGCAACCTGACATACGGTCTGCGCATACGCGGCTGCGGCGGAAGGGAAGCGGCGGAGATCGCGCGCGGAGCGGCGTGCGCTGTCGGCGCGGAAAAACTCCTCGGTAAAAACGCGCGCGCTCTTTCTCCGTCGGACGCATTTGCCGCGGAACTTGCGCGGATGATCGCACGCAGACCCGACGTCGCCATGTTTTACGATCCTTTTTGCGCATTCGGTGACAAAGAACGCGCCGCGTCGGCGGAGCTCATGCTGCGTGCAGCGGAGATCGCGGGCTGTACGGCGGTAGCTGCGACGCCGTGCGGAAGCGATCTCGCTTATTTTCCGGACGGCGCTGCGGTCATGCGCGGCGGCCGTATAATCCGCGACGGTAAAACTGCCGACGTGTTTGCCGATCCGGGTACGGCGTATGTCGCGTGTTTCGTTTCCGGCGTTCCGATGAACATAATACGCGACGGCGGAGCGATATATGCCGTGAGCGCCGACGATGCGCGGTTGACGGAGGGGGATCTGCCCGTCGCGGCAAGCGGCTGCGGGTATACGGCGATATTGACACGGGACGGAATGCCTCCGTTTACGGTGAGAGGAGAAACGTCGGATCTCGTCGCGGGATTCGAGATACTGCGGCGTACGGAACTCACGGAAGAAGAGCGCACCGATCGGGAGACGGCGGCGGGCGGTCAAAAAGACGAAAATATATGAAAAATAATGCAAAAAAATGTAAAAGCCCCCTTGATAAATGCGCGTTGTTATGCTATAATACAAGCGGCGGGAGGTGAAAACGTCCCGCATTGACTTATGAATTTACCTTGGAAAGGGGGATTTATGACCGACAGCGAATATCAGTATTACTTCCATGCCGGCACGCTGCAGACGGCATACGAATATCTCGGCTGCCATTACGACAGAAAAACGAAGCGCGCCGTTTTCCGCGTGTGGGCGCCTCACGCGACATCCGTTTCTGTGGTCGGCGATTTCAACTACTGGAACCGCACGGCGAACTATATGTACCGCATAACGGACGGCGGAGTGTTCGAGGGCGTCATAGACGGAGTGGAAGAATATCAGATGTATAAATACTGCGTGCGCGGCAGGAACGGCAGCGAGGTGGAGAAAGCCGACCCGTATGCGTTCTTCGACGAAACGCGGGGAAGCACGGCGAGCAAAGTCGTGGCTCTCGACAACTTCTGGTGGAACGACAAGGAATGGATGACCGAGCGCGCCAAGAAGGATCCGTACTCCGCTCCGATCAGCATATACGAATGCAACATAGCGTCGTGGCGCAAATATCCGGACGGCAACAACTACGACTACCGCAAGTTTGCGGACGAGATAGTGTATTATCTCAAATACATGAACTTCACTCATCTCGAACTGATGGGCATAGCGGAGCACCCTTTCGACGGCAGCTGGGGCTATCAGGTGACGGGATATTATGCGCCCACGTCGCGCTACGGGCGGCCGGAGGACTTCGCGTATCTCGTCAACAAGTGCCACGAGAACGGCATTGCGGTCATACTCGACTGGGTTCCGGGACACTTCCCGAAGGACGAGCACGGACTTTATATGTTCGACGGCGAACCGTGCTACGAGCCTTCGCACCCTTTGCGCGCAGAGCACAAGGAATGGGGAACGATGTGCTTCGACTACGGCAGGAACGAGGTGAAGAGTTTCCTTGTGTCCAACGCGATGATGTGGTTCGACCTCTATCACATAGACGGACTGCGCGTGGACGCCGTCGCGAGCATGCTCTATCTCGACTACGGCAGGAACGAGTGGGAGCCGAACAAATACGGCGGCAGGGAAAATCTGGATGCGATCGATTTCTTCCGCTGTCTGAATACCGCGGTGTTCGGGCATTATCCCGGAGCGCTCATGATAGCCGAGGAATCCACGGCGTGGCCGATGGTGACCAAACCTGCGGACTGGGGCGGGCTCGGCTTCAATTTCAAGTGGAACATGGGCTGGATGAACGATACGCTTCAATACGTCAAAGCCGACCCCTATGTCCGTCACTATAAGCACAATCTGATGACGTTCTCCATGACGTACGCGTTTTCGGAGAACTACGTCCTTCCCATATCCCACGACGAAGTGGTGTACGGCAAGGGCTCGCTCATAAACAAGATGCCGGGCGACTATGACCTCAAATTCGCGGGCGTGCAGAACTATCTGCTGTATATGTTCACGCACCCCGGCAAAAAGCTGCTCTTTATGGGCTGCGAACTCGGTCAGTGGTCTGAGTGGAACTGGCAGCGCGATATAGACTGGCTGCTGTGCGAATTCCCCAAGCATCAGGGCTTGCAGCGTTTCGTAAAGGAGCTGAACTGGATATACCGCACCACGCCCGCGCTCCACGAGATTGAAAACAGCTGGGACGGATTCGAGTGGCTGGTAGCGGACGACGCGGCGGCGAACGTATTCATATACGAGAGGCGCGACCGTGAGGGCAACCGCGCTCTTGTGGTGCTCAACTTTGCGCCGTGCGACTGGAAGGACTATCGTCTGCCCGTCAGTCCGGGTAAATACACCCGCAGGATAAGGACGTCCTATTACGGCTGGGATATGGAGCCCGTCGTCATCGAGTCGGAGGAGATCCCCGCGAGGAACAAGACGGACAGCATGGTCATGGACATAGAGAGCATGAGCGGATATATATTCCTCGCTCCGCCCTGTGCGCCCGTCAAGAAGAAAAAGACGACGAGAGCGCGTACGGGCAAGCGTACGACAGCGAAAAAGAGCGTCGGCAGTCCGTCGGCGAGCGATAAGGAGGACAAGTAAATATGGCGACAGAAAAGACGACGGCGGCAAAGAGTAAGAAACGGGTCTCGGCAAAGCCCGCGCAGGTCAAGCCCGCTCCCGTACCCGCACTGCGCAAAGTGCCCGACAAGCCGCGCATACTGCTCGTGGCGGGTGAGTGTAATCCCTTCTCGCAGACGGGCGGTCTGGGCGAAGTGGCAAGCTCTCTGCCCATAGCGGTCAACGAGCTGGGAACGGCGGAAATGGCGGTAGTCACTCCGCTTTACGAGTGCGTGGACGAGAAGTACCGCAAGGATTTTACGTTCATCTGTCACATAAACGTACCCGTCGCGTGGCGCAGTCAGTACGCGGGACTGTTCAAGTACGTATATCGCGGCGTGACGTACTACTTCATAGACAACGAGTACTATTTCAAGCGTTCGGGGATATACGGTTACTATGACGACGCGGAGCGCTATGCGTTCTTCTGCCGCGCGGTGCTCGAACTCATGCCGTATATGGATTTCAAGCCGGACGTCATCCACTCCAACGACTGGCATACCGCGCTCGTCCCCATATACTATAAACTGTACTATATGTACGCCGAGGGCGATACGTACAGCTGGATACAGAACCTCATCACCATACACAACATAGAGTATCAGGGCAAGTACGACGGGCACCTTCTCGAAGACGTGTTCGGCATAGCGGGTCACCAGTACTTCACTCTCGAATGGGGCGGTTGCGTCAACCTGCTTTTCGGCGCGATGGCATACAGCGACCGCATATCCACCGTTTCCCGCACCTATGCCGAGGAGCTCAAAACTCCCGAACACGCGTGCGGCTTGCAGGACGCCGTAAAGCGCTTTGCGTATAAGATGACGGGCATACTCAACGGAATAGACACCGTCGTGTACGATCCCGCGCACGCGCCCGCGCTCTTTGCGCATTACGATGCGGAGCACCCCGAAGACAAGGTCAAGAACAAGACGGGCGTTCAGAAACTTCTCGGTCTGCCCGAGCGCGAGGACGTCCCCATGATAACCATGGTGTCCCGTCTTGCGTGGCACAAGGGTCTGGACATACTCAAACAGGCGATGCCGCGCATAGTGAGAGAGGACGTTCAGTTCGTCCTGCTCGGCACGGGCGAGCCGGAGTACGAGGGATTCTTCCGCGATCTGCAAGCGGCATATCCCGACAAGGTGCGCGCTCTCATAGCGTTCAATAAGGACATGAGCCAGAAGCTCTTTGCGGCGGGCGACATATACATGATGCCCTCTCACAGCGAGCCTTGCGGACTCGGACAGATGATGGCGATGCGTTACGGTACCATACCCGTCGTGCGCAACGTGGGCGGACTCAACGACACCGTGCACGAGGGCGAGGACGGCAACGGCTTTGTCTGCCCCGAGCATAACGGCGGAGCGCTTGCCGACACCACTCTGCGCGCACTCGAAGCATACCGCGACAAGCCGCGCTGGGCGGCTATCATGCACCGCGCCATGAGCGAAGACTGGTCATGGTCCGCGAGCGCGAAGAAGTACATCGAGCTTTACCGCGACATGATCGCCCACGCGAAGTAA
>CASEMM010000033.1 GCA_949289095.1 uncultured Eubacteriales bacterium
CCCTTCGGGAATATTGTGTACGGTCATCGCAAGCAGCAGTTTGCCGTGCGGAGTAAGTCCGCCCGCACTTCTACGCCGCAGGCGGTATACGACGAAATCGAGCAGCATTATGAGCAGCCCGCCCGCCGCAATGCCCACCGCTGCAGGCAGAAACGCCGGTATGCTCCATCCCTCGCTTTCCTCGATTGCAGGTATAATCAGCGACCACACGGACGCCGCCACCATTATCCCCGACGCAAATCCCGAAAACACGGCGTTCACTTTGCCGTCCGACCCGTGACCGCCGAAAAAGAATACCACGGCAGCGCCCGCCGCCGTGGAAAGAAATATCATAACGATCGCTCCCGCAGTCAGTCCCGCAGACATACGCTCCTCCTTCGGGCGCACTCGCCCGCTTACGTTTACGTTATATTCCTCACCCGTCCGCGCCGTTACCGCGCACGTTAAAATACTTAACCTTGGTTAATTATTTTAACGTAAAAACAACCGCCTGTCAAGCAAAAACAACGGTTACTTTCCGCCGCATATGCGAGGCAGCGGCAAACCGGCTTTTTTTGCGATGCGTTTCATGCGCAGCCGTGCGAAGAAACCGGGTTTCTTGGGCGGGGCGAGGGCAAGACGCGCCGCGGAAGCGGCAGACGCGCGGGTAAGCACGCGCACGTCGCTTATTCCCCACAGCCGCACGCAGTCGGCAATGTCCTCTGCCGCGCGCTTCGCGCCGAGCGAGATCACAACGGCACGTTTGACAAGCATGGACGGTTCGGGGCGGCAGCCTATCTGGAGATAAGCAAGGTATCCGAGAAAGTTGAGCACGGGCGCGGTGGTATGCCCGGATAATTCGGGCGTAACGAACACGACTATGTCCGATGAAATCATGCTTTTCAGTATGGGCATGACTTCGCGCGCATGGCGACATTTGGTCGGCTGACCGTCGTAACAGAGTCCGCAGTCCGTGCAGAACGAGGTTATCCCCGCGGGAAGCAGCCACAGATCCGCCGTGTTTTCGCCGTCCGAAACGCCTTCCGTTATGCTGCGGGCAAGCTCTGCGGCAGCTCCTTTGTCCCATCCGCCTATCACCGTGGTTTTCATTCGTTTACTCCTTTGTCTCCGTACAGCAGAAAGCCGCGCTCTTCATCCGTCAGACGGACGGAAATTGCCGCCGCATCCGCTTCGAGGTGCTTTGCCGAGGACGCGCTCATAACGGGAAACACGTTCATGCGGCTGCCCGCGACGAATGCCGCCGCGACGTCCGTCACCGTCATTCCCCTGCGCTGCGCAACGATTTCCGCCCGCCGCAGACGTCCGAGGTTTTCCGGATACAGCCAGCCCGTGCGAGCGAACAGATTCATGCTGCGTTTTGCTCCCTGCACGTCGTCCGAACGGAACCGCCCGGAAAATATGCCGTTGCCGAGACTCGACCACGCAATGACGGGCATACCGGTCTTTTCGTACCACCCGCGCGCCGCCGCGTTCTTGTCACCCGTCAGAGTAACGAGTCCGCCGCCCCACGGATCTTTCTTCATGAGCGCCAGCCCGTAATTCGGACCGGAAACGGTCATGGGGCGCAGACCGTGCGCATACGCGTATTCGTTCGCCTGTTCTATGCGTTCATGCGTCCAGTTCGATCCGCCGTATGCGCATATCTTTCTTTCTGCGACGAATTCGTTCATTAACTGCACTATATCGCCGACCGGTACGCGAGCGTCGTCGCGGTGAAGAAGATATATGTCGACGCTTCCCGTACGCAGGTTTTCGAGAGAACGCGCGAGATCCTTGCGCAGACAGCCCTCCCTTATGCGGCTGCGCCACATGAATCCGTTTATGCCGCCCTTCGTCAGTACGACGACGCGCTCCCTGTTGCCGCGCTTCTCCATCCACTTTCCGAGACATTCCTCCGCCTTTCCGTAACAGCGGGCGGTATCGAACGCCGTGACGCCGAGTTCCAGCGCACGGTCGAGCAGCTCATCCGCGTTCCCGCCATCTTTCATGAGCGGTATGCACGTTCCGAAGAACATGCGCGACACGGGCTTGTCCACATATTGCAACCGGGAGTATTCCATATGAGCATTTTATCACACTCCGCCTTATTTTGCAAGAGGAACGTCAAAAAATAAAAGCGGAGAAACGAATGAATCCGTTTCTCCGCGGCGAATGCGCGTGTCATGCGCATTCTTTATTATTCGGTTCGCGTCCTTCTTCGCCCATCGCGTCAACGAACGGGTTTGCAAGGCGAAGAAAGACGTTATCGACCGCGATATTGCCATGTACGTCCGTGTCCGCTCTGCATGTGCCGTTCTTTTTTGCAAAGTCGGTTGCTTACCGTAATAACAGTATGCGTCGTTTTTTTCGCAATATACACGGAAAAAATATTTTTTACGCAAGCGGCGCGGATACAATCCGCGCCGCTTACGTCGGTTCACTCCTTCGTGAATTCGTTGTTCGTGCATTTGGGGCACGGCGGCATAGTATCGCCGCTTCCGAGATGCACTTTGGTGTGACAGTTCGTACAGTCGTACGTTCCGCTGCCGGGAGTCATTCCCGTCTTGTAAATTTTTCCGGACATACCGTTCCTCCTCTTAATGCAGTATGCGTACGGCGGCGGAATTTATGCGGCGTATACGGCAAAAGACGCTCCCGTTTCCGAAAGCGTCTTTGTTTACGAAATTGCCGTGCATCCGTTTTTGTCGCAGACCGCCAAAGAGTCTCGCAAGCAGCCTGCTCGCCCGAAGCTGACTTGTGGCACACGCCAAGAGCTGCTTAGTGCTGCTGCGGTCAGGCCCTGACACGGTTCACAGTAAAGCGTTGCACAAGACCCCGGGGTCATCACCGCTTACTTGCAACTTGCCTTTCACGATCTGCGCCGAGAACGGCTTTCGGCCCTGCTGTAGCGGATTGCAGGTTAAGGGCACCGCTGGCTCCCCACTTAGCACGGCTTAATTATTTTATCACAACCGCCGAAAAACCGCAAGCGTTTTGACTGCAATATCCCGTTTTCAACTGCCGAATACGGACTTCCGCCAATTTAACACCTTTTTCGTCGACACGGACTCAAGAACGGATGCGGCTATCTGCATGGCTATGCTTACCGCCGCCGCGACTATGAGCAATACCATGTTTTCGCGCAGCAGATCGAGTATGTAAGACGTCCTGCTCAAATACACAAGTCTCGTAATTGCCGAAATAAGCGGAAATATCAATCCTATATCCACGAGCCTGTATGTCGCCTCCAAGGCGCACGAAGTTATCTTCATCGCATATAACGGCGTGGCGGACTTTTCCACCCGCATGATATACGCCGCTTCCACGGCAAAGCCGCGCCTTTTATATTCCTTGTTTGCCGCGCACGCCATGAGATCGTCCATGCGGTTGTATTTTTTCACATACGCCGCAATCGAAAGCGGCACATACGTTTCGTAAAAAGCCTTCCCCGCAAAGAATAATCCGTAGCATACGATACCGAGAGTTAAAAACGGCATTGAATCGAGATCAATCAATTCAGATAGTCCGGCAAAACCGAAAAAAAGAAATACGGACGCCACAATGACAAGCAACACGCCGATGAGACCGGTGCGCCGCACCAGAAACGAGTTAAAGCCGCTGACGCTCATCCAGTCGTCGATTACCGTCCTTACCTGCGTACCCGGCGCGTAGGCATACGGCTGCGGCGCATAAGGCGGCTGCGCTCCGTATGGCTGTTGAGCGCCCGGCTGTGCATACGGCGGCTGCGCTCCGTATGGCTGTTGAGCACCCGGCTGTGCATACGGCGGCTGCGTTCCGTATGGCTGCTGCGGCGCTCCGTATTCACGTTTTTCGGCATATGGCGCGCCGTCCGAGCTCTGCCGACCGGCAGAGACAATGCCGTTATCCGCATCGCACACCGTTCCGCAATACGGGCATAACTGTGCCGCGTCGTCAATCGGCATTCCGCATTCCGTACAATTTTTCATTTGCATTCATCCTCCGCATTTTTTCCGATTATACCACAAAAACGGAGGCGGCGCGCGATTTATGCGTAAACGATATAAAACGCGAAAACGACGACAAAAATACACCCCGTAAAGCCCGTCCGGCTTCCGAGGTGCATTTGCGGAACACGGAGCGCCCGTGTCGTCCTGTTTCGTATTAGCTTAATCGCCTATCGCCTTATCGAAGGTTTTGACGTACCAACCCGTAACCGCTTTGAAGTTGACGGCGTTCAGTACATGCGCGGCAACGGCAAACCCTACGCAAAGCACGCCGCACACTATAATGCGAACGAGGTTATCGAGCAGAAAATCGGGAACGTGGCTGCCCGCGCCTTCGATCGGCAGCCCTATCACGGTTCCGATTATCGGAATAAAAGAGGCCGCAGCTATCACGACGCACGCAAGACTCATAGCCCATGCGACGGAAAAGTATATCGTCCACTGCGTAAACGACCCCTTCACGTCGTTGAAATACGCTGCGTTGACCGCGTTTCTGCTCTTTTTATACGAAGTCTGTTCTCCCGCGTATCGGTTCAGATCCAACTCCGGATATTTCGACGAAAGCCTGCACAAGGAAAGCGGAACGTATATCGAACAGAACGCGTACCATACCATGGCAAACACGGCGAACACCACGGCAAGCGGAATAAACGGATCGCCGTACAGTCCGAGCAGATCCATATAGTTCAGCAGCGCAAGCAATCCGAACAGACCCGCAAGCACGGCAAGCAACGCGAATATGAGTTTATCGGCTTTTGCGATAAATCCGTTGAAACCGTTGGCATTCGCCCACTTTTCGACGGCATCGTTTCCCGACAGCGACGGTTTCCGTTTTTCTTCGCATTTCGCTGCGTCCGTTCCGCTCTCCTGCGGAGTATCCGCAGGCATTTCGTTTTTGCCTTCCGTCCGCACGGCTTTGCCGCAATACGGGCAAAAACTGCTTTCGTCCGGAATTTCACGACCGCAATCGTCACAGTTTTTCATAGAACTCTCCCCTTGAATTATTTTATATGATTCTATTATAAATCATGCGCGTCGGTTTGTCAATAGAAGATTTAATTTTAACGATAATTTAATTTGAATCGCATGCATGAAAACGGACCGCTTGCCTGAGCGGTCCGCTCCGATATTCGTCCGTTATCGTGCGATTACGATTTAGCGAGATAATCGCAGATAAAATCGAAAATGTTTCCGTCCATGACCGCCTGTACGTTGCTCGTTTCGTGCCCCGTTCTGTGGTCTTTGACGAGAGTATACGGGCAGAACACATACGAACGTATCTGACTGCCCCACTCTATCTTTTTCAGCTCGCCCTTTATGTCCTGCGCCTTTTCCATCTGCTGCTGCAGACGCAGCTCCACGAGTTTGCTCACGAGCATGCGCATCGCGTATTCCTTATTCTGCGTCTGGCTGCGCTGGGTCTGACAGCTCGTCACTATACCCGTCGGCAGATGCGTGATGCGCACGGCGGAGTCCGTCTTGTTTATGTGCTGTCCGCCCGCGCCGCTCGATCGGTATGTGTCTATGCGCAGATCCTTGTCCTCTATCTTGATCTCGGTGTCGTTTTCTATTTCGGGCATGACGTCTACGCTTGCAAACGACGTCTGACGGCGCGCATTGGAATCGAACGGGGATATGCGCACGAGACGGTGCACTCCCTTTTCCGCTTTGAGGTATCCGTACGCGTTCACTCCCGTCACTTTGAACGTGACGCTCTTTATGCCCGCTTCGTCGCCCGCGAGATAGTCGAGTTCCTCGTACGAATAGCCCGTTTTGTCGCAGAACATCTGATACATGCGATACAGCATGCTCACCCAGTCCTGCGCTTCCGTACCGCCCGCGCCCGAATGAAGAGTCATTATGGCGTTGCACGCGTCGTATTCGCCTTTGAGCAGCGACTGTATGTGCAGCTGTTCGAGCGGCTCTTCGAGCCTGTCTATGTCCTTCTGTACCTCGGCGAGAGCGTCGTCGCCCTCTTCGGCGGCTATATCTATGAGGTCGTCGAGATCGGCGAGATCGGACTTCATCTTTTTAAGCGCGCTCAGCTTGTCGCCCACCGCTTTAGCGTCGCGGTTCACCTGTTCCGCGCGCTTCAAGTCCGCATAGAGATCGGGATCTTCCTGCTGTTTGCGAAGCTGCGCGTCGCGCGCTTCGAGCGCGGCAATATCCGACGCGTTTTCTATACTCTCGAATTTGCTCTTATATTCCTTTAATTTGTTTTTGAGATCGTCTACAAGCATTATTTATCCTTGCCGCAGCATTCCTTGTATTTCTTGCGCGTGCCGTCCGGCCAGCATGCTCCGCAGGGGCAGGGATCGTTGCGGGAAGGGATCTTGCCCTTGACGATGGTTTCCCGCGTACGCGTAAACGTTCTGCCGCCCTCGGACGACGTCGTTGCGTTCACTTCTTCGCCCACCTGTCTGCGCTTTTCCACCTTTTCGTCCCGCTTTATCTCGGATATATGAGTAAGATTGCCGACTATCCGTTCCTGTATGCGGTCGATCATGGCGTTGAACATTTCGTAGCCCTCTTTCTTATAGACGGCGACGGGATCCTGCTGACCGTACGCGTAAAGCATGACGTTGCGGCGGAGTTCATCCATATCGTCTATATGAGCCGTCCACTGACCGTCGATAACACGCAGGAACAGGTTTCTCTCGAACTCCGCGAGATTGAAGTTTGCCTCTTCCGCCATATCGCCGACCTGTTCGTAACGCGCAAGCACGTTTTCTGTGAGTTTAGCCGTGAGTTCCTCCACGGTAAGCGCGCTGAGCACGCTCTCGGAGAAATATTTCTCGCCCTTGGGAACTATCGCAAGCTGCTTGGCAATATCCTGATTGAGCCCGTCGAGGTCCCACTCCTTCCAGTCGAGCTTGGGATTGGTGTGCGCTTTGACCGTCTTTTTGCACTGATCTTCCATCATTTTGACGATCTGCTCGTGCACGCTCTCCCCGCGAAGCACCTTGTCGCGCTGCTCGTAAATTATCTTGCGCTGCGTGTTCATCACGTTATCGTATTCGAGAACGTTGAGACGCTTGCTGTAATTTATGCCTTCGAGGCGCTTCTGCGCTCCCTCGATCGCCGCGGAGAGCAGTCTGGACACGATGGGTTCGTCGTCCTCTCCCGCGATATACTGCGCTATCGCCTTTATCTTCTCGCCGCCGAACAGACGTATCATCTCGTCGTCAACGGACAGGAAGAACACGCTCGAACCTATATCGCCCTGACGGCCCGCACGTCCGCGGAGCTGGTTGTCTATACGGCGGGATTCGTGGCGTTCCGTACCCACTATACGCAGACCGCCCACTTCTTCGACCTTCGTCTTTTCCTCTTCCGTCTGCGCTTTGAATTCCTTGTAAAGAGAGTTGTAACGCTCTCTCTCCGCAAGAATTTCTTCGCCGCCGGCTTCACGTTCGGCACTCGGCACGGGGAACGTGTCTTCGGGATTGACGGTCATATGCGACGAGGCTATCTCGATTATTTCGTCGGGAACGCCTTCCTTTTTCATCCTGCTCTTCGCAAGGTATTCGGCGTTTCCGCCGAGAAGTATATCCGTACCGCGGCCCGCCATGTTCGTCGCTATGGTGACAGCGAACAGTCTGCCCGCCTGCGCGACGATATCCGCTTCTTTTTCGTGATTCTTCGCGTTCAGGACGTTGTGCTGTATCTTCTTCTTGCGGAGCATTTTGCTTATCTCTTCGCTCTTGGCGACACTCGTCGTACCCACGAGAACGGGCTGCCCCCTCGTCCAGCATTCCTCTATTTCCGCTACGATCGCGCGCAGTTTCGCGTCGGTGGACGCAAAAACCTTGTCCGTTTCGTCCACTCGGCGACTGGGAACGTTTGGCGGGATGACGACGACGTCCAGTCCGTATATGCCCTTGAACTCCGTTTCTTCCGTCTTAGCGGTACCCGTCATGCCGGAAAGTTTGGAGTACATGCGGAAATAGTTCTGGAACGTGATCGTCGCAAGCGTCATGTTCTCACTCTGAATCTTGACGTTTTCCTTCGCCTCTATTGCCTGGTGCAGTCCGTCGCTGTAACGGCGTCCGGGCATCAGACGGCCCGTAAACTCGTCGACGATGATAATCTCGCCGTCCTTGACGATATAGTCGCGGTCCTTGGTCATGATGTAGTTCGCACGCAGCGCGTTGTTTATATAGTGGTTGAGCTCGCTGTTTTCCGCATCCGCGAGATTGCTTATGCCGAAATCGTTTTCCGCGCGTATGATACCGTTCACCGTCAGCGAAATTGCGCGCTTCTTCTTATCTATCTCGTAATCGCCGTCCGGCTCTTCGTTCGGATCGAGCGGTTTGCCTTCGTCGTCCACGTTGGTGGACGCGCGCAGACGCCGCACGAAACGCTGGCAGGACTGATAAAGCGAACTGGAATCCTTGCCCTTGCCGCTTATGATAAGGGGCGTTCTCGCTTCGTCGATAAGTATCGAGTCCACCTCGTCGACGATACAGAAATTGTGCCCTCTCTGCATCTTCTGATTCTCGTAAACGACCATGTTGTCGCGCAGATAGTCGAAACCGAATTCGTTATTCGTACCGTACGTTATATCGCAGGCATACGCTTTCTGCTTGTCCTGACGGCTCTGATTGGGATATACGACTCCCACGGTCATGCCGAGGAAACGAGGTATCTTTCCCATCCATTCCGCGTCGCGGCGGGCAAGATAATCGTTGACGGTGACTATGTGCACGCCTTTGCCCGCAAGCGCGTTGAGATATGCGGGAAGAGTTTCGGTGAGCGTCTTGCCTTCGCCCGTTTTCATCTCCGCGATACGGCCCTGATGAAGGACGATGCCGCCCATAAGCTGAACGTCGTAATGGCGCAGCCCGGTCACGCGTTTGGACGCTTCCCTGACCACGGCAAACGCGTCGCAGAGGATATCTTCGAGAACAGCTCCCTCGGCGAGACGCGCTTTGAACACATCGGTCATTCCACGAAGTTCATCGTCGCTCATAGCGGCATACTTCGGTTCGAGCGCGTTGATCTTCTCGACCGTCTTTCTCAGTTTTTTGATGTGCCGGCGGTTATCTCCGCCGAGTATCCATTTAAGAAGTCCCATGATTACTCCCCCGCCGCCCGAAGGCGGTCGGTATATTTGATTACGATTGTATCGAAGATTATCTTCGTGTTTCCGCGGAAACGCCGCGGCGTTCGGCGCACTGTTATACGCTGCCGTACCTGCCGAGAAATTTCAGTCCCGACGTATGCGCGGCAAGTTCCGCAAGCAGAGCGTCCGGCGAGCCGCCGCCGCACTCGAAGTCCACGAAGAACACGTATCTTCCCAGCTCCGATTTGTGCGGACGCGATTCTATCTTGGTCATATTCAGTCCGTGCGCGCCGAACAGCGAAAGCGCTTCCGTGAGCGCGCCCGGTTTATTCGGCGTTTCGAACACGACGCTGCACTTTTCGCCTTCGCGCGAAGGAGACATTCCTATGAGGATAAAACGCGTCGAATTATTCTTGACGTCCTCTATTTCCGCCTCGGTTATCTCCTGTCCCTCCGCGGGCGTGCGCGCTATCGCGGCTTTCGACGGATCCGTTGCCAGAGAAAGCGCCTCGGCCGTACTCGACACGGCAATCGTCTCAGCATCGGGAAACGACGTACGCAGATAACCGTCGCACTGAGCGAGAGCCTGAGGATGGGAATATATCGTCCTTATTCCGTTCTTCACTGCGCCGGCGACGCTTATGAGATGCTGCGGAACGTGCAGCACGGTTTCCCTGCGGATATATACCGGAAAAGCGCGGAGCGCGTCCAGCGTTTCAGTCACGCTGCCGCCGCACGAGTTTTCTACGGGCGCCGCGGCATAAACGCATTCGCCCTTCACGACAGCGTCTATCGACTGAAATATCGTATGATATCCTACGAGTTCGTCGCCGTCTTCCGCAAACTTTTTCGCGGCGGCAAACGTGTGTGTGTATCTGTCGCCGAGATACGCTATTTTAATCCCGCTCATTGACGTACTCCGTGAACTCGGATAGAAGTTCGTCCGGCGTTGCCCGTCCTATGCGTCCGAGAGCGCGGCTCATTGCCCGCGACCTGTTCATTCCGCAGATATACGACGCAAGCGAGTTACCCGTCTCCGTGCAGTCTATTTCCGCGCCGTCGAACACGATGTGCGCGTCCGCGACATGATCCCGTTCGGTAAAAGCTATGACGGTGACGGACGAATCGCGGTAAGCCTTTGCCATCGCAAGAAACGGAACGGCATCCGCCGTAACATCGTTTATCACGACGGCGGCGTTTTCCCTGCGCTCCGCCGTACGGCGGATCATTTCGCGCATGAAAGCGCATGCGTCCTCGTCTCCCCCCGTTATCGTCGTTTCGGGATTATACGCCGCGCCGAGCAGCCTGCGCCCGTCGCTGCCGTAAACTCCGTATACGATGCCGTCGAACCCTGCGCAAAGCCCCTTGCTGACCGCTGCCGCAGCTTCATCGAAATACGCGGCGTTGGCTCCGCACCTGCCGCTCACGACAAGGCTCTCGCCCATACCGAGCGAAATCACCCTGTCCGTAAGCGCGACCATGGAATGATTGCCGTATATGTCGAGCCTGCGTGAAACCTTGTCCTCCGCAAGCGTCGCATAATCGCGGCGGACCGGCGAACGGACCATGGCGTTTTCGTCCACATAACGGGCGCTTTTGAGCACGCGTATCTTGTTGTAAAACAGCACGGCGACGTTACCCGTTATTCTGTCGCCCTCGCGCATGTCGCATTTTTTAACGAGAGCCGCGGGAACGTATATATCCGACTCCGGAAGTACGTCGAACGGATCGCGGCGGAGCACGCCGTCGCCCTCGGGAAATGCGCGGAAATATCCGGACACCATCTGGTATGCCCGGTGTTTGCCGCGAAGTCCCGCTTCGAGCGTCATACGCTCGGCAGACGTAAAATCATATATGCTGTGCTTTTCCCTCGTGATGCCGAGTTCGAGTTCACGCTGCCTTACCGCTTCGTCAAGCTGCTCCTTATTCATCCTCGTAGGCGACTTCACGCCTATGGATTTCGCATATTCGCGTTCCGCCCTTATGTTTGAGCCGGGACCGCTTTTGTCCGTCTTTACTTTTGGCACAAACGGATTATAGCACAATGCGGCGCTCGATGTCAATGCGTTTTAAGTACAATTATTAAATTGCATGCTTTTTTGAAGTTTGCGTTCACGCTTTTCCTGCCGTGTCCAGGATTACAGTCACAGGACCGTCGCACGTCTGCTCTATCCGCATATCGGCGCCGAACACTCCGCGTTTCACGGTCACGCCCGCTTCTTCCGTCAGCTCGCAAACACGGCTGTACAGTTCGTGCGCACGCTCCGGCAGTTCGGCTTCGGTAAACGACGGACGGTTGCCCTTGCGCGCGTCGCCGTACAGCGTGAACTGCGAAACAAGCAGCGCTTCGCCCCCTATGTCGCGCACGGACAGGTTCATTTTTCCGCTGCCGTCCGAAAATATGCGAAGAGACGCTATCTTGCGGGCAAGCATACGGCAGTCCTCATCGCCGTCGCCCTTACCTACGCCTATATATACAACGAGTCCCTTATCCGTTTCGCTCACGGTTCTCCCGTCGACGCTCAGCCTTGCGCCGAACACTCTCTGTATGACCGCTCTCATGATATTCCGTAAAACCTCTTCGCATTGTCTGCCGTCAGTCTTTCGACCGTATCGAAGTCCGTTCCGCGCTCTTCCGCGAGTTTTCCGATGACGTATCTGACGTATGACGGATAATTGCGTTCGCCTCTGTGCGGCACGGGAGTGAGATAGGGCGAATCCGTTTCCGCAAGCAGCAGCTCGTCGGGTACGGTGCGTATCGCGTCGCCGCGCTTCGCGTTTTTGAACGTGACGGGTCCCGCAAAAGAGATATACAACCCCATGCGGACATATTCCTTCGCTATCTCCGCAGACGACGAAAAGCAGTGCATGACCGCTCCCCGCGGCAGCCGCCCGTTCCACGCTTTCATTATGGAAAGCATGTCCCCGTCGCAGTCGCGCGAGTGTATGACGACGGGCACGCCGCACGCGCACGCCGCGTCGAGCTGCGCCTCGAAAACCCTCTTCTGCACGTCCCGCGGAACGTCCTGCCAGTGGTAGTCGAGACCGATCTCGCCGAGCGCAACAACTTTGGGCAGAGAGAGCAGCCGTATTACTTTTTCCGCGTCTCCCTCGTCCTTTATTTCGCTCGGATGCAGTCCCGCCGTCGCGTATACGCCGTCATGTCCGGCCGCAATGCGCGCGCACTCCTCGCTCGTCGCAAGGTCGTAACCTACCGTGACTACGGCTTCGAGCCCGTCCGCTTTCATGTTTTTTATCACGCTTTCGCCGCCCTCGTAAAACGGGTCGGTCAGATGGCAGTGCGAATCTATCATACTCCCTCACGCGCCGTAAGGCGGAAGCCGTTCACCGCACTCCCGCCTCTCGGCGATATGTATTTTCTTTAATATCAGTAATTTTCGGGTTTTATCTGAAAATACGACTTCGGATGATTGCACGTCGGGCAGATTTCGGGCGCTTTCTTGCCGATAACTATATGCCCGCAGTTGATGCACTGCCACACCGCGTCGCCATCGCGCGAGAACACCAGACCGCCCTCGACGTTGGCGAGCAGCTTGCGGTAACGCTCCTCGTGCGCCTTTTCGATTTTACCGACGAGTTCGAACTTCGCCGCGATTTCCGTGAAGCCCTCTTCCCTCGCTTCCTTGGCGAAACGGGCGTACATGTCCGTCCATTCGTAGTTCTCGCCCGCAGCCGCGTCCGCGAGATTGATCTCGGTGGAAGGCACCGCGCCGCCGTGAAGATACTTGAACCACAGCTTGGCGTGCTCTTTCTCGTTGCCCGCCGTCTCCTCGAAGATCTGCGATATCTGAACGTAGCCGTCCTTTTTCGCCTGCGACGCGTAGTAGCCGTATTTGGCAAAAGCCTGACTCTCGCCGGCAAACGCCTCCATCAGATTCTTCTCCGTCTTCGTCCCTTTGAGTTCTTTCATTTGTTTTTCTCCCGTTTTATTTTATTTACTCCGCTTTCCGCGGCGTATATGCTCTTGCCGGCGCATCCGGGGCATACCCCCGAAAACGTCAGCGCGACGTTTTCTATCTCGTAACCGCTGCCGTTGACAAACAGTCCCGCAAGCGTGCCCGCGCCCTTTTCTATGTCCGCGACCCGCCCGCATATGCGGCAGCGTATGTGATAATGCCCGTCTGTGCGCGAATCGTATCTTCCCACGTCGCGCGGAATATCCACTCCGAGTATGTTCCCCTCGGCGGCTTCGTCTTTGAGAATGCGGTACACCGTTGCCTTACTGACTGTGGGACAGACGGAGTGCACGCACTCGTACACCCTTTCCGCACTCGGATGCTCGCCCTCGAGGGCGTACAGCACGTCAAGCACCTGTTTTCTTTGCGCCGTATTTCTCTGCATATGATCCTTTATTCTTATTGATAATTATTATCAATATAATATCATATGCGTACGGTTATGTCAAGGAAATTTCGGGCAAACGGCAAAACGAAAGTTTATTGCGCGGCAAGAGTCATGCCGTGCGGTTTTTTGCGAGCCGGCATTTATGCAACCGCGGAAAGATATCACCTATGCGGGATTTATTCGCTCCTGCCGTCGGAACAGCCGCCGTCCGCTCCCGCGCCGCCGCGGGCAACGAGCTTTCTGATAAGCATGATGAAGAAAAGCACCATGCCCGCCGCAAGCACTGCGTGTGCGATGCCCGCAAATCCGGATATCGCGGCATCGGCGCCGTCCGAAAGCGTCGCTCCCGACATCTGCGCGTATCCGCGAACGATAAGCATGACGACGGTAAACGCCGTGCCGACGAGATAAATTATGTAAGCCGGTTTTGCGAGTTTGCTGCCGGACAGAGCAAACAGCTTTTCCAATATTGCGGCAAGAAGGAATCCGCCGCATCCGAGCGCAAGCGTCATCGGGTGCGTGGCTGCCATTGCGGAGCCGCCCGTGCCGAACGACAGTATCATTGCGTGATACACCATACCGACGATAAGACCGAGCGCGGCGAATACAGCCGCCGTTATCACGAGACCTCTGACTTTCATTCTTAATACCTCTCTTTAGTACGGATATGCGCTTACGCGCGTTACCATTTCATTATATTACGTTCGCCGCAAAAGTCAAGCAATATATGCGCAAATCATTCCGTCAGCGATTTGTTTGCCGCCCGCGGCAAGCGGAAAGGCAGGCATACCGCTTTTTGCGTATGCAGCGGAATCCGATCAAAATCAATACCACGCGTTGAACGCGTGGTATGCACAAGCCCTTCAAGGGCATATTACCGGCTTGCGTCTCAAGACGCTCCGAATAGGCTTCCAGCCGCAACACATTCTCGGGCTGCCGCTAAAGCGGCGGTCCTTTTTTC
>CASEMM010000034.1 GCA_949289095.1 uncultured Eubacteriales bacterium
TTCACGGGACTCGATCAGATATACAATCCCGCTACCGGAAGCGTGGCGGTCGCTCCCAATTATAATAAGATAATAATAGGCGGCACGAGTTACGCGCACCCGCAAGTCGCGCACGAAGTGATCTACCTGATCGACGGCGAAGAAACGAGCGCGCCTCCCGTGAATGCGGGCAAGTATACGGTGAAAGTTATTTTCAACGATAACGGATATTCGAAAACCTACGAATTGGAAATGAACGTCGCGAAAGCGCAGGCGATATTCGAGATTTCGGCGGTTTACAACAGAACTTATACGTCGGAGCCGGTTTCGTTCAGCGTACCGCTTCCCGCGGGAATAACCGAAGCTTGCTACGAATATAAACCGTCCGGAGCGGGCGAAGACGAATTCGTTACCGATGTTCCCGTGAACGCAGGCGTTTACGACGTGAGGATAACCCTTATAAGCGATAACTACGAGGGCGCGGCGACCACCGTACTCAATATCGCGAAAGCGGATCCCGAAATAACGGCGTTACCTTACGTGTACGGGACGATAGCGTTCGGCACGAAGTCGGACGACGTGACCTTCAACGGCGGCAAGGTAATATTCCCCGCTACGGGCAACGACGTGGAGGGAACGTTCGTGTTGAGTACCGACATTTCGCTGCACGGCGTGGGCAGACATACCGTTACGATAGCTTTCGAACCCGAGGATCCCGACAACTTCAACTCCGTCTACGAAACCGCGGAGATAGATATCGTCAAACGCGACCTCTCGCAATATATAACGTTCGTTGACGATTACGTCGAGGAAAACGGCAATTACGTGATCACCTACGCATACTCGGCTTCAGAACTGAGCGTTACGCCCTGTCTCAACGAAGAGGGTACCGCGATCGTCAACGGAATAGTCGCCAATTACGGCGCGCTCAAATTCGTCGTGACGTATAACGGTCAGCAGAGCAAGCCGAGCGCCGTCAATGCGGAAGGCTATGCCGTAAACGCGGTTATCGACGACGACAACTTCAGCGGCAATCTTGCCGGCGCGAAGCTCATCGTGGAAAAAGCCGTGCCCACGGTGGAATTGCCGGTATTCAATACGGTAAAGCTCGGAGATACGATCGATAACGATACCATTCTCGGCGGATCGGGTTACGCATATATAACGAACGCTTCGGGCAACGTGAGCGTCAGAGGAACGTTCACTATCGATCCGCGTTACCACGTCGTGGCGACCAAAGCCAACGACAACGCGATTTCCGTGATATTCACGCCCGACGAAAGCGCCTCGTATTTTACCGTGACCTTACCCGCGATATTGAACGTCAACGGTACGAGCGTAGAGCTAGAAGGCAATATCGTCGTGACGGGCGAAGCGGTTTACGGCGCAAAGCTTGGCGAATTCACGATCTCGCTCAAGTCCGGAAGCGAAGCGGCAAGCATAGGTACGATAGCCTGGGCGGATCCCGACGCGATAGCGGACGCGGGCGGCGAAGCGGAATACGTATTCACGCCCAACTCCGAATATATTAACAAGTACAATATAATTCGCGGCACCGTAGTAATGAACAACGTATTGAAGAATACGATGAAGCTTGCTTCGGGAAGCAGGGTATACGTTTACGAAGGCAAGACCCTGCGCGACGCGGTCATCGAATTGAATATGGTTTACGGCGCGAACGATATTCCCGTCACGGGCTTCACCGTAAGCAATATCGCTTGCGCGGGAGGCTCGCTCGACGAATTCGTCGGCGGATCCGGAGCGGGAGCTTACCTTGAGAACGTTTCGCTCACGTTCACGGTAAGTCATCCCAATTTCGAAGATTATTCCGCGAAGATGCAGATATACGTTTACCGCGAGATAACCGAATTTTCCGTCAAGAATCCCTTCAAGTATTATGACGGCGAAGCCGTAAGTCTTGCCGATTTCGGTATCAGCGCGGGCAACACTTACTACGCGCTCGCGGCGGACGACTTCCGCATCGATAAAATACTTCTCGACGGCAAAGAGACCGACGAGATATGCGCGGCGGGAGTTTATACGGTGACCGTTTCGATAGACGAGGGCGTCACGGAGAGCGGCAACGTATATTATTACGGTAA
>CASEMM010000035.1 GCA_949289095.1 uncultured Eubacteriales bacterium
CCATGGTGAGTTTGCCTACCTTGTCCTTGTTGGGCTTTGCCGAACCGGACTGCAGCCCCAGCTCTTTCTTGATGAGCACGGGCGCGGGAGGCGTCTTCATCACGAAGGTGAAACTTCTGTCCGAATAGATGCTGATCACCACGGGGATGATCATGCCGTCCTGGTCTTTCGTCTTCTCGTTGAATTCCTTGGTAAAGGCGGGGATATTGATACCGTGCGGTCCGAGAGACGAACCGACGGGAGGTCCCGGGGTGGCCTTACCTGCAGGAAGCTGAAGCTTGACGACAGCCTGCAATTTCTTTGCCATTGTTTTTACTCCTTATATAATCCGATATTATATAATCGCGGTACGTACGAACGCCGGAGCGTTCTCCCGAATTATAACAAGCGTTTATTTGCTTTCGCCCGCCGGCTCTATCTGATAGAGTTCGAGATCTACCGGCGTGTCTCTGCCGAACATGGAAACCACCACGCGGCACTTCTGACTGTCCGGATCGACGGATTCGATCCTGCCCACAAAACCTTCGAGCGGACCGCCTATTATCCTGACCGTATCGCCCGGAGCATAGTCCGTTTTCGCCACGACCTTTTCGAGGTGCATGCGGCGGACTTCGTCGTCGGGAAGCGGCAGCGCGTATCCGTGAGGTCCGACAAAACCCGTAACTCCTTTCGTGTTCGTTATGATGTGCCACATGCTGTCGTTGTCATACTCCATCTTTATCATAACGTAGCACGGGAACTTCTTGCGTTTGACGAGTTTCTGCTTTCCGTTTCGCTCTTCCATCACCTCTTCCATGGGAATCACGATCTCATAGAGCCTGTCCATAAGGTTGTTCTTTTCGAACACCATTTTCAGGTTCATTTCGACCTGGTTTTCATACCCGGAATAAGTGTGAAGCACATACCATTTGGCGTTTTCTATACCCATCGCGCTACCTCAGCGTCTGTCATCCGCGTCGCGTCTGCTTTTGACGACCTTGTACGCGACGACTCCCGCGACGGCGGCGATGACGAGCACGCCCGCCACTATGAGCGCCGCTATCTGCGCTCCGTCGAGATACCGCTGGTCGCCCTCTATGCTGAACAGCGCGGCGTGTATCCACTGCAGAAGGAAATCGATCGCCATAAGCACGACGAGGAAAATAACCGTGATCGCAAGCACCGCGCCCAGGCGTTTCATCGTTTCGCCGAACGTCGGCCAGCTTACCTGTTTGAGCTCTCCGAACGTCGCCACGAAGAAATTCGGCTTCTTCTGTTTGGGCGCCTGCTTCTTTCCGGAGATGTTTTTGTTGCTCTTATCAGCCATGACAGCTCCTTACTTGGTTTCTTTATGAACGGTATGCGTCTTGCAGAACTTGCAGTACTTTTTAAGTTCTATGCGATCGGGATCGTTCTTCTTGTTCTTGTAAGTATCGTAGTTCCTCTGCTTGCAGACCGTGCACGCGAGAGTTATCTTGTTACGGCTCGTATTCTTAGCCATGTCGTCCTCCGATGATTGTACAGTCAAAAATAGCACCCCTTGCTTCAAGGTGCTTTAATATATTATCAAAGTCAAACGCGATAGTCAACCGATTTGACCCGTTTTCCCGAAATTCTTTTTTGTTTTTCGAAGCGGCGCGACGCGGGCGGGAGAAATGCGTTCATCGGAAAATTCCGCGGCACACTACGATCTTCGAAAAGAAACGCGGTTTTACTCATCCGCTTCCCCCAAAAAACAAAAAACGCGCAATCCGGAAACACTGCCGCGCGCTTTGCCCGCAAACGGAGTCAGCCGCTGCGCGGAACATTGCCGCGAAACGCTTAAACAGACGCAGGCGCCGCATTCCGTCCGTTCCGACGGCGCGGCGCCCATGAACCGCCGCGCTTTAATTGAATTTTACGGGGAGTAAACTTTACCGTCAAAGCATACTCCCCGAAATCTTCTACGCATGTGTCACATCAGTCGGCTGTTTGCCTCGAACAGTATTCCTATCGTGCCGGCGCCCGTATGCGCGCCGATTACCGGACCTATCCAGCCTATCTGCACTTCCGCACCGGGATACGCCTGCAATATGGCGGCTTTCGCCTCTTCGGCTTTGTCGTAAGCGTCGGCATGCGCTATCCAGAATTTTTTGGTTTCGGGCTGAGGACAGTATTCGGCGATGTGATCGAGGATCACTCTGAGCGCTTTTTTCCAGCCGGCGGGTTTTTTGTACACCTGCAGTCTGCCCGCGTCGTCGAATATTATGAGAGGTTTTATTTTAAGCAGCGAACCTATCACCGCCGACGCGGCGCTCACTCTGCCGCCGCGTTTGAGATGGAACAGATCGTCCGCCACGATATACACCTGAATGCGATGAGCGTAAGCGCGCAGGGCGTCCGCAGCAACGGACGCGTCCTCGCCGGAGTCGCGCATTCGCAGCGCCGCTTCGAACACGGGCATTTCCGCCTGCGTCGCTCCGAGAGAATCCACGACGTACACGCGCGAATCGGAATGTTTCGTCATAAAGTTTTCCGCCGCCTTGCACGCGGACTCGTAAGTCTTGCTGAGTCCGCCCGAAAGCGTCAGATGAACTATGTCGGTCGGTCCGGTCTTTGCGATCACACTTTCCCAGAACTCCTCGTGCTCGTACGGATTGATCTGACTCGTAACCGGCATTGCGCCGTTTCTTATCCTGTCGTAGAAATCCTTATACCGTCCGTCGTCCGAAAAATCGTCGGCATACGTCACCCCGTCTATCGTATAAGTGAGCGGCACCCAATAAACGCCCAGCTTATCCAGCTCGGAACGGAATACGTCGACTGCGCTGTCGGTAGTCAGTGTAAACATTCTTTCCCTTCCTTTGTCGTGTATTTGAACCGTTCATTCCTGTGCGTATCACCCACCCGAAGCACGAAAATAAACTTTTCATAAACATATTATACTACATGCCCGCGTTCTTTTCAAGTATTTTTCCGAAAAAAGAAGGGATTAATGTTATTTCGTCCGAAACGGCCGGATCACGACGGCGGCACGCCGCGTTTCCCGTACTTTCGCCGCGTGGCTTCGCCGCCGCGCAGGTGGCGCTCGGCGAGATTGCGTTCGAGCACTTCCCGCACCCGTTCCGCAAGGGCGGCGTCCGTCCGCGCCAGCCGCTCCGTAACGGTCTTGTGCACGGTGGATTTTGCCATTCCGTATTTCTTCGCCGCGCCGCGCACCGTATCGCCCGATTCCGCGATATATTTCCCCAGCATCACCGCCCTCTCGTCAAAATAATCCATAATTTTATATATGACGGACGCGGCGATTATATCACACAATACGTACACGCAAAACGCCCCGTATAAAAAGGAATGAGCCCGGTCTGTACCGAACTCATTACAAGCAATTCAGTTATTCTTCCGTCAGGCTTTTGCGGTCCGCAGCGCCGCAACGGGGCGTTTTTGTCGTTTTGCTTTGCCGTCAGTCGTAAATGACGCTGAACGGACTGTCGCTGAATATACTCTTTATGCCCTTTGCAAAGATGGGAGCCACGGAAAGCGGCACGAGCTTGGAGAGATGGAATCCCTCCGGCGGCTCGATGGTATTGAGCATGTAGAGTTTCTCTATATACGACTCTTCCAGGCGTTCGCATGCGGGACCCGAAAGAACGCCGTGAGTGCAGCACGCGTACACTTTCTTCGCGCCGCCCACCTCGACGAGCGCCTTCGCGCCCTGCGTGATGGTTCCGGCGGTGTCTATCATGTCGTCCACGATGAGGCAGACCTTGCCGCGGACGTCGCCCACGATATTCATGACCTCCATTACGTTCGCCTTCGGACGGCGCTTGTCCACTATCGCAAGCGGCGTGCCCAGCTTCTCGCCCATACGGCGCGCGCGTGCGACAGAGCCGACGTCAGGCGAAACGGTAATGAGTTCGTCGCGCGCCATCGCCTCCTTGCAGAAGTCCTGTTTTTTGATCTCGTTGCCCAGAATGGGAATCCCGATGAGATGATCGACGGGGATATTGAAAAATCCCTGTATCTGATTGGCATGCAGATCCATCGTGAGCAGCCTGTCGGCTCCCGCGACGGTTATGAGATCCGCGACGAGTTTCGCAGTGATCGGATCGCGGGGACGCGCCTTGCGGTCCTGACGCGCATAACCGAAATAAGGTATTACGGCGGTTATACGTCCCGCGCTCGCGCGTTTGAGCGCGTCTATGATGACAAGCAGTTCCATGAGATTGTCGTTGACGGGCGCGGACGTCGACTGTACGACGAATACGTCGCTGCCCCTGACGGTTTCGCCGATATGGCAGGAGCATTCGCCGTCCGAAAACTTGCCTATCTCGATTTTACCGAGATTCATGCCGAGATTGTCCGCGATCTCCTTAGCGAGGCGCGGACATCCGTTGCCCGCAAAGATCTTGATCTGATTGCCGTGTACGTTCATGTGTTTTCAGCCTTTTCCTTTGAGTTTGGGGAAGCGGCGCTACCGTGAGCTTCCGCTGTTCGCGTCCTCGTCGGACGCTGTCCTGTTTTCTTCCGTTAAACGCGCAAACGCATTGTTCTTCCAGTTTTCCCTGATTTTCGTCATCGCCCTGCCTATCGCAAGCGCTCTGCCCGGCACGTTTTCCGTTATCACGGAACCTGCCGCGACGAACGCGCCGTCGCCGAGTTCCACGGGCGCGACGAGCGTCGAATTGCTTCCGACGAACACATTATTCCCCAATCTCGCGCGGCGCTTGGTCCTGCCGTCGTAATTGGCGAATACCACGCCCGCGCCTATGTTGCAGCCGTCGCCTATGTCGGCGTCGCCGACGTATGCGAGATGACAGATCTTCGTACCCGCGCCTATGCGGCTGTTCTTAATTTCCACATAATCGCCGATCTTCGCGCCGGCTCCTATTCTCGCACCGGTACGCAGATGCGCGTAAGGTCCTATTTCCGCGTTCCTGCCGACGAGCGCACCCGTCAGAGTACTCGAGCGCACTTTCGCTCCGCGCTCTATCACCGATGAATCGATATCGCACCTCGCGCCTATATCCGCGCCCGCGCGTATGACGCTGCTGCCTCTGACCGAACAGAACGCGCCTATTCTCGCCCCCGGTTCGATAACGGCGAAAGCGTCTATCTCCGTCGTTGCCGGATCGTCCAGCCTCACGCCCGCATTCATGTGATAATAGTTGATGCGCGAGCGCATGATATCCGAAGCGTACGCAAGCTGATTATAATTGAACACCGTGACGAAATCCTCGTCGCCCAGCGTTATTATATTGTCGGCTTTTATCTTTTCGCACTGCGCGGCGTACTCCGTGGAAAGTATCCACCCGCGCGGCAGTTTAAGCGCGTTCATGCCGCCGCGGAAACGCGCTATGCAGCCGTTGATCGCGGAATACGTTAGAAGAGGCGTATCCGAATACAGCACGACCGTTACCGGGCGCGTTTCGAGAAGCAGCGGACGAATGACGGGAAGTATATCCTCGCCCTCCGTATAGTCCGCGCTCACGGCGTCCATTCCCCGCATCGCGCCCAGCACCCACTGTTCGAGCGTGCGTCCGAACAGCATGCAGTCCGCATTCGGTTTGTCCGCTCCCCTGTCGGTGCGGAGCACTACGATTCTCACATCATCATTCACTCTATTATTATATGTTCCGCACGAGCAAAAGTCAAGGGTTTAACCGACGGAATATCCCGATACGCTCTTTCTTTTCGTCTGCCGCTTACCGGCGCCCTCTCCCGCGGAGGAGCGGGAAACGGCAAAAACGGGACGCGCGTCATGACGCGCGTCCCGCGAAACCGCCGCAGAACGGTTATTTGTCTTTGCCGCGTCTGCGCGCTGCGAGCATTACCGCGAACGCAACCGCAATTACGACGGACAGTCCGATCATCATATAACCGGTACCGCCCGCCGTGACGCTGCCGCATCCGCCGCCCGCAGCGGGAGTCTCGGTCTGCTCCCCGTCCTGTTCGTCGTCGGGCTGTACGGGAGCATCGTTTACGGGAACGCACGCAACGGGTTTGCATTTTGCAGCATCCGCCGCGCTCTCTATTTTGAGCGTGTCGAAATCGGTTGCGTTGTCATCCGTATCCGTCGCGCCCGTGCGATACGCCACTTTGTTTTTGCTTATGTCGTCGAGCGGACTGCCCTCGCCCGATTCGTCCGTTTCGCCGTCTTCCGTATTTATCACGCCCAGCGCGTCCGCGACGTCGCCGTCGGCGTCGACAAGGCGCAGCGAGTAGTGTTTGTTGTCTATCGAAAGCCCTTCCCACACGACGTTGTACTCGCCTTCTCCGAACGTTATGTACGGGGTTTCCTCGTTACCGCACGCCTCGCCGAGTATGACGTATTCCCCGCCGGCGGGAATGACCGCGTCAAGCGTCAGCGTCTGCCACTCGCGTTCTCCGCCGTCCGACACCGAGTATTCGAGAGTCCAGCCTTCTACGGACACGTTCTCCGCCGTGGGATTTAGCAGCGATATGAAGTCGTGCGAGGATGCGACCTGATCTGTATTGCCGCCGCTGCCGTACACCTTGTTTATGAGCATGTGGTCCGCTTGTTCCGCGGGAGCGGAAACGTAATTTTCGTGCATTTCATACGTCTTTCTTTCGGTCTCCGCCGCATACAGCGCGACGGTGCCGCTCACCTCGTTCGCCGCTATGACGAGATCCTTTCCGGACGGATTGTCAGCTGCCGGCACGTAATCTATGCTTTCGGGCGCAACGTCGCCTTTTATCGCTTCGGAATAGTCGCGCGTCGATTCGTAAGTCACGAGAGCGACGGCGGACAGATCGGTTATGTCGAACGCCATGATGCCGCCCTGACGTTCGAGCGCGACGTAAGCGTACAGCGCGTCGCCGCAGGGCGCGACTTTGACCGCCTCCGGTTCCGGACCCTTCTTCTTGGAGCGGCTGTCGATATCCGTATCGTCGTTGCTGCAATTGAAGTACGCCTTGTGCGCGTCGCTGCCCGCTATCGCGCTCTCTATCGCAGAACCGCTGTCATACACGAGGGACATGTCGGACGCTCTGAACACGGAGAACGAACGCCCGCCGAGAAGATAATATCTGTCGGAAGCGAGTCCGTCCCACTCCGAATTTTTGAGCACTTCGATTTTATTGCCGTCGTAAATCTCGTATTTTTCCACGCCCTCGTAGTCGCCCCACTCGCGCGCGTCGCCCTCGTTCGCCGTCACGATATACGTCTCTCCGCCGCGCACGAAAGTGTCGATTCCGTCCGGCATATACGCGCCGAACACGGCTTCGGTTTTTAGTTCCGCCTTTCCGTCCTCGATGAGATCGAGCTCGTTGCCGGGGGCGCCGTAATCCTTAAAGCCGAGGGGCAGCACGGACACGAATTCGTTTTTTTCGAGATCGAGCGTCGCTATCGCGTTCGCCTCCTGCAGCGCGACGTATGCCGCGTTGCCCTCGACGGCTATGTATTCCGGCTCGAAATCGACGGAGGGATCCGCGCCTTTCTTTATGATCACGCCCGATTCGGCAAGCTCGTCGCGCCGATCGTCGAAAGCTTCGAATCCGACGGTGCTCACGACGCCGCTTTCCGCGCCGGCGGACAGATCCACCACCGTCACGCTGCCCGCAGGGTCTGCCGTCCCTTCCACATAGCCCTTGCGCGGTTCGCCTTCGTTCGCAGTGAGAACCTTGTCACCGGCGAAAAGTATCATATCCGGCTGAACTCCCGCTTCATACGCTTTTATGTATTCCCCGTCGTAACCGAGCAGCGCGACCGCGCCTTTCTTATCGTATTCCGAATGCTGAAGCGCGACCGCTATGACGTCAAGATCCGTATTGACGTCCACGCTCGTTATATCGCCTACCGTGAAATCGTAGCCGACGTCGCTCGTCACGGAGGATTCCAGCTCGCCGAACGAGATACGATCAGCACTCTCGTCGAACGCCGTCTGCAATTCACCGTCGCCGTACTCCGATACGGAGACTATATCCACCGTTTTGGTCTTGCCGTTGACGAGATACAGCTTATTGTTGTCCGTGTTGTAGCGGACTATTTCCGCAATCCCGCCGTCCGAATCGGACATGCCGGCGGAAAACTCCGCTATCTTGTTCAGATAAAACGCGTCCGACGGTTCCGCCGCAGACGCCCTCACCGTCGCGCCGCCGACGAAAACCGCCGACAGCGCCATGGCGGCTATCAATATCGCTGCCGCCGTCTTACAGAACTTTGTCATGTAACTCTCTCCTTTTGCTTTACTACTCAAAGCATAGCAAAAAAGAGAGCGCAAACGCAATCGCTCCGCCGTAAACATTTTGTAAAATCGTGCTTGTTACAAGTTTGAAACAACTTCCCCGCGTTCCGGAAATCCGAACCGCGCCCCGTGCTTTCCGCACGGGGCGCGGCTTACCCGGATCGATCCGATCCTCACGGCGTTATTCGTCATCCGGCGACGGATTCTTTTCT